>JANRKN010000084.1:0-3863 GCA_033763435.1 Planctomycetota bacterium | reverse complement strand
GGCGTCAGACCACTGGGCGCGGCGGACCACGTGCCACCAAGGACCGAGGCTTTCTTCCCGAAAGCCCCGGCGCCAACCTCACGCCCTCCGCGGATCAACCTCGCAACCCACCACACGCCGCTCACCGGCGCCCGGGTCATCCCGCGCGACGGCGCTGTCGCGCGCGATATCGTTCCGCATGACCACCCTCCTCCGCCTCGCCGCGCTCGTCCTTCTGACCCTCCTCCTCACCGCCTGCGCCTCGTCCGCACCGGCCGACCGCGCCGAACTGCCGACCGGCGGCGTGCTGATCGAGCCCGCCGAACTCGCCGCGGCCCTCAACAGCCCCAGCGCTCCCATCATCCTCGACGCACGCAGCGAAAGCGACTTCCTCACCTCGCGACTCCCCGGCGCACGCCGACTTGACATGCCCGCCCTCACCAAGCTCGCGCGCGAGAAAGGCTTTGATGACACCGCCGCCTGGCACGCGCGCTTCGGCCAGATGGGCCTCGCCGGCGCCGACCAGCCCATCGTCGTCTACGACGCGGGCGGCATGACCACCGCCAGCGCCGCCTGGTTCTTCTTCCAACAGTTCGGCCTCACCAACGTCCGCGTGCTCAACGGCGGGTTCAAGCACTGGCCCGCCTCCAACCTCGTCACCGGCCCCGCCGAGGTCCCCGTCGCGACCAACTTCACGCCCCCCGCGTCGCCCGCCCGCCCGTTCGTCCGCAACGAAACCAAGGCCGACCTCAAGGCCGCGGTTGCCTCGCGGGATGCCGATACGAAGATCCTCGACGTCCGCTCGCGCGACGAGTACGCCGGCAAGGAACTCATGAACAACACCCGCGGCGGGCACCTCCCGGGCGCGATCAACCTCCCGCACGCCGACCTCATGAACGACGGCATCGTGAAGAGCCGCAGCGAACTGCGCGCGATGTTCGCCGCCGCGGGCCTCCGGCCCGGCGACCGCATCGTCACCCACTGCCAGGGCGGCGGCCGGGCGTCGCTCGGCGCGCTCGCGCTCATCCACGCGGGCTACGGCACCGTCGCGAACTATTACATGTCCTTCGGCGAGTGGGCCGCGGATGAGTCCTGCCCCGTCGAACTGCCGGAGTGAGCCGATTCGCCGCCCTCACTCGGGCCAGCATTGGATGCCACGGCTTGATTCTATCTCAAGCCGTGCGTTCGTCGCCCCACCACACACCATCCATCGTTACGGCTTCGGAGCAGCCTCGGCCGGCAGCTTCGCCTTCCATTCCGCTGCCTTCAAGTCGTAGCCCTTGCCCGGCTCGGCCTTGTCCCACGCGGTGTAGAGATCGACGAGGCCCTTCACGCATTCGAGCGTGTCCTTGTGCGTCGGGCCGCGGTCCTTGGCGGCGAGATAGATCGGGTGCGCTTCGAGGAGATTCGCCTCGGCGAGGGCGAAGCGGTCGGGGCCGAAGCCAAGACCGACGCGCGCGCGGGCGAGCGTGGTGAGATGCAACGCAAGTCGGCGCGGGTCGCGGCGGGTGAAGGCCGCGCGTGCCGCGGGCTCGAGAGGGGCCAGCAGTTCGATGGCGGCCTGGTGCTGGCCCTGCTCTTGCAGGACGCGGGCGAAGTTGCCGGTCATCACCAGCGTGCCCGGGTCCTCCTCTCCCAGCGCGCGCCGCGACTTCTCCACCGACTCGCGCAAGGATGCTTCGGCCTCTGGGAGTTTGCCTTGCGAGCGCAGCAGCACGCCCATGTTGTAGATCGACGCCACCGTGCTAGGGTGGTCATCCCCCAGCAGCAGGCGGCGCTTCTCGACCACTTCGCGGTAGTAAGCCTCGGCCTCGCCAAGCTTGCCGCGGGCATTCAGCAAGGTGCCCAAGTTGTTGATGGCGGTGAGCGTTTCGGGATGTTCATTCCCTTGCACGCGGCGAGACTTCTCCAGCGAGTCGCGCAGGTACGACTCGGCCTCGGCAAGCCTGCCCTGGGCATGGAGCAGCGAGCCCAGGTTGCCTATGGAAGTCAGGGTGTTGGGATGCTCCTCCCCAAGCACGCGGCGACGCAGCTCCAGCACTTCGCGCCAGTACAGCTCGGCCTCCTGCAGCTTGCCTTGCGAGTTGAGCACTCGGCCGATGTTGCTCATGGCGTCGAGCGTGCGCGGATGATCCTGCCCGAGCACGCGTTGAGACGTCTCCAGGGCCTCGCGAAGATAGGGCAGGGCCTCCGACAGCTTGCCCTGCGATTGGAGCACGGAGCCGACACTGATGATAAACCTGAGCGTGTCGGGGTGCTCCCCACCAAACACGCGACGCGACTTGTCCGCAGCTTCGCGGAAGTGCCGTTCGGCGTCGGCGAGCCGGCCCTGGTTCCGCAGCAGCACTCCCATGTTGTTGTGGGCGAAGATCGTGCCCGAATCCTCTTCCCCAAGCAACCGGCGAGACTTGTCCAGAACCTCCCCATAGTACTGCTCGGCCTCCTCCAGCTTCAGCTGCGACTGGAGCAGGCCCCCGATGCTGGCAAGGGAGTTCAGCGTTTCGGGGTGCCCTTCGCCGAGCACCCCGCGGCGCTTCGCCAAAGCCTCGCGCCAGTAAGGCTCTGCCTCCGCCGTCCTGCCCTGATCGTGGAGCACGACGCCCAGTTGAAAGAGATTGGAGAGCGTCTCCGGGTGCTCCTCCCCCAGCACACGGCGGGACGTCTCCATGGCCTCGCGCAGGTATCGCTCGGCGTCGTGCGACTGGCCCCGTCCGTTCAGCAGCACGCCCATGCTGGCCATGGAAGAGAGCGTATCGGGGTGCTCGTTCCCAAGCACGCGGCGGCGCGTCGCGAGAGCCGACTCCTGCAGCGGGAGGGCGGCGTCGTAGAGGCCGATGGTGTGGTAGACCTTCGTCAGTGCCTGGCGAAGGCTCGAGTCGCTCGTGGGGTCGCTTCCGAACTGCTCGTCGACGGCCTTGATCGCCGGCCTGAGGATCGTGCGGTCGATCATCGCCGCGGCTGCGTCGGTCGCATTCACGCGGACGAGTTCCTGCCGGAGCGCGTCGAGCCGCTTCGTTCGATCCGCTTCCGGCACGCCGGACTCTTCCAGCGCGGCCACAAACCGCTCGCGCACGTCGGCCATCAGGTCAATGCCCGCTTTGGTCGTGTCGATCTGCGCCAGCATCTGCGACTGGAAGTCGGAGACCTTCTTGAGCTGGTCGGCGCGTTCCTTCTCGGCATCGCGCGAGGTCTTCAATGCATCAAACTGGGAAAGTGCAACAGCCGCCAAATTCACGGCGTTGAGTTCGGCCTCCGACCAGCCTTGATTTTCCTTCGTGCCCGCAATCGCCTGCGCTCGGTTCTCCGCATCGCGAAGCCCATCGGATCTCCAGGCCGCAGCCTGCAGTGTCTCAAGGGGCGCACGAAGGTAGTTCGCAATCCTTTCGATCTCCGCACGCCGGGCCTCAGCCGCATCGCGTTGGCGCACCGCTTCGCTGCGCTGCCAGAGCGCGACGGCGAGCCCCGCGCTGAGGGCGACAAACACGGCGCTGGCCGCGAAGACCTGCACCTTGTTCCGCCGGACGAACTTCCGCGCGAGGTACGCCTTCGAATCCGGCGCGGCACGCAGAGGCCGGCCTTCGAGATACCGCTGCACATCGTCGGCGAGCGCCTGCGGGCTCGCGTAGCGCCGCTCGCGCTCTTTGCGCAGCGCCATCAGCGGGATCCAGTCGAGCTCCCGGCGGAGCTCGCTCGTGATGCGCTCGCGCGACGCCGAGCGGGCCGCGGCGATCGTCGTTGTGCGCTCGCCGGCGAGCTGCGCGAGCCGCGTGCTGGGCTTCGGCGGCGTGACTTCCTTGATGATTCGCGCAACCTCGGCGAGCGCCGCCTTGCGCAGCTCGTGTGAGTTGAACGGCAGCTCGCCCGTGAGCAACTCATACAGCATC
>JANRKN010000083.1:0-22323 GCA_033763435.1 Planctomycetota bacterium | reverse complement strand
TCGGGCCTGCCCGCCGACGAAACCATCCTCTCGGGCGCGATCGGCACCGCCGCAGCGACCGACAACTCACGCACGGTTGTGAAGGTCAACTTCGCGGGCACGCGCGCCGTCACGCTCGACGGCCTCACGATCCGCGACGGGCGCGGCGACGTCGGCGACGTCGGCGGCGGCTTCTGGATCAGCGGCTCGAACGTCAACATCCGCAACTGCCTCATTCGCGACAACTACTCTCAGTCCGGCGGCGGCCTCTACATGAAGAACTCGAGCGTCTTCGCCGAGGACTCCCGCTTCGTTGACAACCAGGCCGAAGAGACCGGCGGCAAGGGCGGCGCCGTCTACGTCGACCTCGGCACCGCCGCAAGTCAGTTCAACGCCAACCGCTGTCGGTTCACCGGGAACTACTCCGAAGATGGGTCGGTCCTCTACAACAACGGGCGGTCGATCAGCCTGATGAACTGCCTGATCAACTCCAACAACGTGTTCGTCTACGGCCGGAGCGCCCCCATCCATCTCGTCGGCGCCGCCAGCGTCAACTCCATCGTCAACTGCACCGCCTCAAACAACCGGGGCGACGTTGGCACCGTCATCCTTCTCGAAGACGCCGCAGACCTTTCGGTGACCAACTCGATCTTCTGGTGGAACTTTGAGGCGAATGGGTCCAACCCCTACCGCCATGTAATCGGCTTCACCAACGTGAACAGCGGTGTCACCGCATCGCACTGCGTGTTCACCGATGAAACCCTATTCACCGGACCGGGGGTGACGATCGGTGATCCCGTGTTCGTTGACCCCGACGGCGCGGACGACATCCTCGGCACCGACGATGACAACTACCGACTCAGCTTCGGCTCGCCGAGCCTGGACTCGGGCGTCAATCAGGTCGGCGGAAACTTCCTCGTCGATCTCGACCTCAACCCGCGCATGCTGGACCTGCCGTCGGTTGCGAACACGGGCGGGAGCTTTGGTGTCGGGTATATCGACCGCGGCTGCTACGAGCGTCCGATCACGGTCTGCCCCGCGGACTTCGATGAATCCGGCTTCGTCGACTCCGACGACTTCGTGATGTTCAGCGAACACTTCGCGCTGGGCTGCACCGGCGCGGGCCAGGGGGCGATGGGCGCCGAGCCCGCGTGCCTCAAGAGCGCCGACTTCGATGGCACAGGCTTCGTTGACTCCGACGACTTCGTCGCCTTCGTCGACGCGTTCAACACGCCCTGCAACCCCTGACGCGACGCTCAGCCCATACACACTCCTGCACGGGCCCCGGATACGCACCGGGGCCTGTGTGTTTTTGCACTTTTTCTCGGTCGTGATCAGCCGATCTGCGTGCGAACGCCGCATCACTTGTGCCCAGCGCCCGACCCGGCACGCGTCCGCCGGGGGCGCTGGAGCGCGTGGGCGTGCGTTGGTTCCCGCCCGTTGAGCCCAGGTGCGCCGCGTCACGTACGCCGGTGCGCCCAAGGGCCCGAAGGAGCAGCAGCATGAATCGTTCTTGTCTCACGGCGGCGTTCGCCCTCACGCTCATCGCGGGTTCCGCGCTGGGCCAATCGTTCAACGTCGACTTCAACACCACCAGCTCGTCGACGGTTCCCGCCTCGTCGTATGGCGCCGCGGGGGATCAGCCCGGAACGTGGAACTCCGTCTTCCCGACCGCGCCCCTCTCGATCACCCTCAAAAACCTTGACGGCACGAACTCGGGCGTCACGCTCTCGCGCAACGCCTCGGGCGTCGCGACCACCTTCGGCTTCCCCGCGTCGAGCAACTTCGACAACCTGATGGACGACTACTTCGAGCTCGACTCGGGCGATCCGACCATGACCTTCACCTTCAACAACCTCTCCGCGGGTACTTACATCCTCATCGTCTATGCCCAGGACGCTCAGTTTGCCAGCAACGTCAGCTCCGCGCTCAGCTCCGGCTCGCTGGGCGACGACGGCCAGCAGTGCGGCGGCGCGCAGTTCTCCAACTCGTTCCTGCCCGGCTCGGCGTTCATGGTCTTCGGCAAGTCCGTCGCCGCGGGCGGTTCGTTCAGCGTCCAGACGGGCTACAACGCCCTCACGGGCCGGGGCATCGTCAACGGCATGCAGCTCATCAAGCTCGGCCGCGGCGACTACCGCGTGTACGTCAACGACAACGCCCCCGGCCCGGGCGTCGACGGCAGCTCGTGGGCCACGGCCTTCAACAACCCGCAGGTCGCGATCGACTTCGCTCGCCGCGCGGGCCCCAGCATCATCGAGGCGTGGACCGCCTCGGGCTTCTACAAGCCCACCGCCGGCTCCGACAAGACCATCTCCTTCGACATCCCCAGCGGCATGCGCCTGTTCGGCGGGTTTGCCGGAAGCGAGAGCAGCCTCAGCGAGCGCACGGCGCCGTTCTTCTTCATCACCGCCCTCAACGGTGCGATCACCAACGGAAACTCGCACACCGTCGTCAAGATGAACAATTGCGCCTCCACCACCGTGCTCGACGGCTTCACCATCGCCAACGGCAACAACACCGCCGACGGAATGGGCGGCGGCCTCAAGGTCACCGGCGGCGCGCCCGTCCTGGCCAACCTCAAGTTCATCTCCAACACCGCCGGCAACCAGGGCGGCGGGCTCTACGTCTTCAACTCCTCCCTCACCCTCACCAACGGCTACTTCCTCAACAACGATTCGGACGGCTCCGGCGGCGCCATCTACAAGACCGGCACCGGCAACCTCACGATCGTCGACGGCACCTTCCTGGGCAACACGGCCTTCGCCGGCGGCGCCATCTACTTCAACGCCGGAAGCCACGTCCTCCGCAACTCGCTGTTCTCGGGCAATCGCTCGTTCGACAAGGGCGGCGCGATCTACCAGGTCGCAGGCACCACCGACCTCACCAACTGCACCCTCTCCGCCAACGCCGCCTCGTTCCAGACGGGCGGGCACTACATCAACAACGCCGGCAGCGCCTTCTACAAGAACTCGATCGTCTGGGGCAACACCGACTCGGGCGGCTTCAGCAACACCTTCGCCATGCAGTTCACGGGCAACGCCGGCTCGTCCTTCACCGCCAACTACACCACCGTCCAGGCCCTCGCCGGTTCGCTCGGCGGCTTCGGCAACAACGCCCTGAACCCCGAGTTCATCGACGCCAACGGCGCGAACAACGTCATCGGCGACACCGACGACAATTGCCGACTGGGTGACACCTCGCCCGCCGTCGACTCGGGCAACAACTCCTTCGCCTCGCTCCTCACCGCCGATCTCGACGGCAACGACCGCTTCGTCGACGACTGGACCATCGCCAACACCGGCGTGGGCTTCGGACCCCTCGTTGACCGCGGCTGCTACGAGCGCCAGTACACGCCCTGCCCCGCCGACTTCGATGAGTCCGGCTTCGTCGACAGCGACGACTTCGTCTTCTTCCTCGATCAGTTCGCCCGCGGCTGCACGGGCCCCGGCCAAGGCGCCTTCGGCAGCGACCCCAACTGCTTCAAGAGCGCCGACTACGACCAGACCGGCTTCGTCGACTCCGACGACTTCGTCGCCTTCAACAACGCGTTCAACACGCCCTGCGGCAACTGACCGCCGCCGAAGCCCCGCCCTTCCGCCCGCAACACGCGGGTCACGGGCTCGCCGTTTCCGCGAGCCCCCAGCATCGGACGCACCGCCCCCGCTCGGCGAAAGCCTTCGGGGGCGGTGTTTTTTTACGCACACCGTCACGCGCTCCGTCCGCCGGCATCTGAGCCTCGTCCGCATTCCCCCACAGCACGGAGCCCGCCATGACGACCCCGAACACGCTCTCGGCCCGCGATCAGTCCGCGCAGCGATCCGCACCCGCGCCACTCTCAAAGCCCGCGCTGATCGCCTCGTGGCTCGCGCAGCTCGTCGTCGCGGGGGTTCTCGCGCAAACACTCTTCTTCAAGTTCACCGCCGCGCCCGAGTCGGTCTACATCTTCGAAAAGCTCGGCGCCGAGCCCGTCGGGCGCATCGGCTCGGGCGTCATGGAGCTCATCGCCGCGGTCCTGCTGCTCATCCCGCGCACCGCGGTCGTGGGCGCGGGCCTCGCCGCGGGGATCATCCTCGGCGCGATCGGCGCGCACCTGGGCCCACTCGGCATCGTCGTCCAGAATGACGGCGGCCTGCTCTTTGCCCTCGCGCTCATCGTCTTCTTCGGCGCGCTCACGATCCTCGCGCTGCGCCGCCATCAGGCCCGCGTGCTCATCGCCCGCGCCCTCGCGCTCGTGCGCGGCAAGTGACTCTCAGTCCGCCGTCGCCAGCGCCGTCATCCGTGGTGCGCCCGGGCTCGACAGCGCCAGCATCCGGTCCACCGCCAGCAGCGCATCGCGCCGAACCTCCGGATGCACCGCGACCTTGTTCACCACCTTCGCCGAACCATCCTTGCTCATCCGCCCCGTCAAGTGGTCCAGCACCCACAGCAGGTGAGGCTGATCAATCCGGTACATCGTCGTGCACAGGCACTGACAGTCCGACAGAATCCGCACCTCGACACCCCGCCCGCGCGCCTCGGCCGCGAGACGGTTCACCAGGTGAACCTCCGTACCGACCGCAAACCGTGTCCCGGGCTTGGCCTCGCGTACCGCCTTGATGATGTACTCCGTCGATCCGTTCAGGTCCGCCTTGTCCACGACCTCCTTCATGCACTCGGGGTGCACGAGGATCGTCCAGGGCGCCTTGCTCGCGTCCTTCTCGGCCTCCGCCGCGCTCATCGCGCGGACCTGATCGCAGTGCTCGGGCCGGAACAGTTTGTGCACCGAGCAGTGCCCCGCCCACAGGATCACGTCCGAGGCGAGAAGCTGCTCGCCCGTCGCGCCGCCCAGCGCCTGACCCTGGCGAACCTTCTTGGGGTCGTACAGGCACGTGCGCGTCCGCGCGTCGATCCCGGCCTTGGCCGCGGTGTTTCGCCCGAGGTGCTGATCGGGCAGGAACAGGATCTTCCCGTTCGGCCCCGCCTGCTCGCGCGCCCAGCGGAAGACTTCCGACGCGTTGCTCGACGTGCAGCACGCCCCGCCCCGCGCGCCGACGAACGCCTTGATCGCCGCCGTCGAGTTCACATAAGTGATCGGCACGATCGTCCCGCTCCACCCGCGAGCGCCCAGCTCCGCGTGGATCGTCTCCCACGCCTCCACCGTGTCGTCGTACGCGGCCATGTCCGCCATCGAGCACCCCGCCGACAGATCGGGCAGGATCACATCGACGCTCTCAGGCGTCAGCATGTCCGCCGTCTCGGCCATGAAGTGCACGCCGCAGAAAATCACGTACCTGACGCCCCGCTCGCCCGCGACCTTCGCCGCGATCTGCGAGAGCTTGAGCGAATCCCCCGTCACATCCGCGTGCCGGATGATCTCATCGGTCTGATAGTGATGCCCGAGGATGACCAGCTTCTCGCCCAGCTCGCGCCGACGCTCGCCGATCTCGCGCGCAAGGTCGTCCGCGCTCGCGCGCGTGTACCGCTCAGGGAGGCTGGGCTGCCACAGCATGCGCTGACTGTAGGGACAGGCCCGAATCTCAGGCCGCGGCGCCCTCCAGCCCATCGCCCGTCAGCCCATCGCCCGACGCCCGCGCGTAGCTCACGCCCAAGTACGTCGCCCCGTCCGGACCGGTCATCGACCGCACGACCGTCGCCCCCAGCAGCGAGCCCGTGTGCGCCACGCCGTGGGCGTTCCACGCGACCAGCACGTCGACGCAATCCCCCGCCGAGATGCTCCGCCCCGTCCACCCCGGCTCCATGCGGATCAGCGCCCCGCCGTCGGAGGTATCCATGATCCGCGCGGGCAGGAACAGCCGGCTCTCGCGATGAAACACCTTGCCCGGGCGGTCGGCCGTCGTCCGGCCGCCATTGCGTCGATCACCGCCCGTCCAGCCGCTGTTCGTCGTCGTCGTCATACCCCGCACCATCGGCACACCCGGGCCGCGGCTGAACCGCCGGGAGCCGACGAGGCCCAACTCGCGCGCTCTACCGGCCGCGCGCCCTCGGTTCCGGGGAGTTCCCGACCCATCCAGAACCCGCACATGGAGAATGGACGCCGGGCGTCCCTCGGGCCGATAACACTGCCGATGTCGTCGCTGCCCCCCGCGATCGCCGACAAGATCGTCGACCATGCCACGCTGCTCGAGCGTCGCCGTGCCGCGCGCGCGCGGGGCGTCCGCGTGGTTCAGTGCCATGGCTGTTTCGACATCGTGCACCCCGGGCACATCCGCCACCTGCGCTTTGCCCGCGCTCAGGGCGACCTGCTGCTGGTCTCGATCACGGGCGACGCGGAGATGCGCAAGGGCACCGGCCGGCCGCTGATCCCCGAGGAGCTCCGAGCGGAGAACCTCGCCGCGCTCGATTGCGTCGACATGGTCTACATCGAGCCGCGCCCCACGGCGGCGGAACTCCTCGCCGAGGTCGAGCCCGACGTCTACATCAAGGGCCGCGAGTACGAAACCAACAACGACCCGCGCTTCCTTCGCGAGCGCGAGATCGTCGAGCGCGCGGGCGGCACCGTCGTCTTCAGCTCGGGCGACGTCGTCTTCAGCTCCACCGCCCTGATTGCCGCGCTCGAAGAATCCGCCGACCCCTTCCACGCGCGCCTGCGTCAGCTCTGCCGCGACGAAGCCCTCGAGGGCTCGAACCTCTACACGCTCATCTCGGCCTTCCGGGGCCGGCGCGCGGTCGTCATCGGCGAGTCGATCCTCGACACCTACGTGATGTGCGATCGGCCCGACGTCGCGGGCGAGTCGCCCGTCATGACCCTTCGCCCGCTGCACCGTCGGCGCTACGACGGCGGCGCCGCGGTCATCGCGCGCCACCTCGCCGCGCTGGGCGCGCGCCCCACGCTCGTCACCGCCCTGCCCGAAAGCCCCGACGCCGACCAGTTCCGCCAGCGCCTTGCCGCCGAGGGCATCGACGTCCGCGCCCTGCCCGTCGCCCAGCCGATGGCCGAGAAGCAGCGGTTCCTCGTCGGCACGCAGAAGGTGATGAAGCTCGACCTCGTCGAGCCGATCGTCCTCGACACCGCGCAGCAGGAGCGTTTCACGCGCATGGCCCTCGAGGCCTGCGCCAGCTCGCCCACCGACGCCGCGATCATCGCCGACTTCGGCCTGGGCCTGTTCACGCCCGTGCTCATGACGCGCCTGTGCGAGGCCGTGCGCCCGCGCACCCGCATCCTCTCGGGCGACGTCTCAGGTCGGCGCTCCAACCTTCTCTCAATGCGTGGCATGGACCTGCTCTGCCCCTCCGAAAGCGAGCTGCGCGACTCTACCCGCCTGCTGGGCGAAGCACTCCCCCTCGCCGCCTTCACGCTGCTCCAGGAAACGCGCTCCGCGCGCGCGATCGTCACGCTCGGGGCCGACGGCCTCATCGCCTTCGAGCCCCGCGCCGCCGAACAGGCCGCCGCGGCCTCGAGCTCGGCCTCGGGCTCGTTCCTCTCGCGTCTGCGCGGCGAGCACGTCCCCGCGCTGGGCCCCGTCGCGGTCGACGCGCTGGGCTGCGGCGACGCGCTGCTGACCACATCAACCCTCGCGCTCGCCTCGGGCGCATCGATGTTGCAGGCCTCGTTCCTGGGCGCCGCCGCCGCCGCGGTTCAGGTTCAACGTCTGGGCAACGTCCCTGTCTCGGCCTCGGACCTGCGCCATCAGATCGCGCGCACCCACGCCGCGCACTTGGCGTACGCCGCGCCTGAAACGATCGAAACCCGCTCGGCCCTCGCCGCGCGGGTCTGAACATCAACTCAGTTGCTCGCAGGCTCAGGCCGCAAGGCCAAAGTCGTCGCGTTCGTCGGCCGGCGGATCGCCCAGGCTCGACCACTTGTCCTTGGGCAGGTGCCGATGGTGCACGTGAATCACCCGCGCCAGGTGCTGGCCGAACAGCTCGCCGACCACCCGCATCAGCTGCACCGCCGGCGTATTGAACGGCGTGTGACGATCCCGGAACAGCGCCACGACCGCGAGGCACTCGCCCTTGTGCACGCACGGCATCACCAGCAGGTGCTGCTCGCCCAGCCACTCCGCAGCCTCGCCCAGCTTCGCGTCAAGCTCCGCCCGGCTCGACATCACCGTCACGCCCGTCTCGTGCGCAAACCGCGGCGCGAGTGTCGAGGCGAGATGATCCAGCAGAACTTCCGTCGAGTCCTTGGGCCCGTCGTAGTTCACGTACGCGCCCAGCGAGAAGTCACCCGTCGTCGCGGGCAGGAATACCGCCGCGTTCGTCGAGCCCACGCGCGCCAGCACGTACTCGAGGAACGTCCGCAGCAAGCTCTCGACGTCCAGGTCCTGCCGGATGATCGAGCGGAACTCAGCCGCGCTCGTCACCAGCCCGATCTGGTCCGACATCTCCCGGTACGCGCTCGTGAGCTCCTCGCACAGCGACGCGACCTGACCGGCGATCTGCCGGCGCGAAAGATTCAGCTTCTTGCACAGCCCGCGCAGACGCCGATCGCGCTCGCGCCGCAGCTTCTCCTGCTCACGCCGCCCCTTGGCCTTAAGCACCGCCTGGATCACGCGCGCCCGCGCCGCATCGCTGCGCGTCGCCGAGAGATCAATCAGGTCACCCGCGCCCGCGCGCATCGCGCTCAGCGCATCCTCGGTGGTCATCGATGGGCCGAACATCGTCAGCCCGACCATCGCGTTCAGTTCGTCGGCGCCCTGCGCGATCTCGCGCACCAGATCGAACCCCGCGCCCGCGGGCAGCGCCGCATCGATCAGCACCAGGTCCACGTCGCCCGCGAGCAGGCTCGCCCGCACCAGCGCGTCCGCGCCCTCCTGCCAGGCGATGGGCCGAACCTCCAGCCCCGTCGGCACCAGCACCGCCGACAGCGTCTCGCGCCGCGAACGGTCGGCCGACACCAGCAGCACCAGACCCTCGGAACCCACGCCCGTCGCGGGCTCAGGCGCACCGGCCTGCGGGGCCGTGGCGGCCTGAGCGGCCGAGGTCGGAACGGGGTTGGAAGCTTTGCGTCGGGCCATGGTGGGTGACAGGTGGTGGTCGTGATTCCGTTTGTGCCAGTTCTGTCGGCTGTTCCGGGCGGCCCATTGAGCCGGGGATCCACATTCCTGCCCGCTCACGCCGGTTTTTCGTCCCGGCTCCTGCAACTTCTGCGCAGGCGCGCTGGGCCTCCGTCGGTCTCAGGCCTGCATCGGCAGGTCCATCAGCCGGTGCATCGTGGCGCGGAGCTCCGCGATGTTGAAGGGCTTTTTCAGGAACGCATCGCCCCCCGCCGCGAGCAGCTTCTTCTGCGCCGCCTCGTCCGCCGTGCCCGACATGAACAGCACGCGCGTCCCGGCCGTCTCAGGCCGCTCACGCACGCGCCGGCACACCAGGTCCCCGTTCACATCGGGCAGCATGAAGTCCAGCACGATCAGGTGCGGCTTGAATGCCGCGGTCGCCAGCCCCGCGTCATACCCATTGCCCGCCGTCCGCAGCTCGATCCGCGGATCGCTCCGCAGCAGATCCTCAAAGATCTCCAGGATCTGCGCGTCGTCATCGACCACGAGCACGCGCCGGCGGTTGCCCTCCAGCGCCGAGAGCGGAATGTCGTTGGCCCGCATGAACCGAATCAGCTCGTCACGCGGGATCCGCCGGAACTTGGACCCGGGCACCTTGAAGCCCGCCAGCCGCCCCGCGTCAAAGCAGCGGATGATCGTCTGCTGCGACACCTTGCAGATCTGGGCCGCCTCGCCGGTCGTGAAGACGCGCCGCTCGGCCAGTTCCTCGGCCGAGAGCTCGCGCGAGGCTTCATCCTCCCGGGGCCGCGCGCGCCGCGCCTTGGCGCCGCTCTCGCGCACCGACTCCTCGGACTCCCGCGGTCCGCTTGCGCTCAACTCTCCATCGTGCTCCGCCGGCAGTTCCGACGCCATCGCGCGCCCCTTGAGATCGCCGCACGCCCGGGCACGAACCGTCCGAGAACTCCCCGCCCGCACACCCGGCGCACCCGGCACACCTCACCATCGGAACCCAGATTGCCCAACTTCACACCGCCCCACCAACTCGGGCCAGCTCGCTCACTGGCCGCCCTCGTCGCCGCGCGCGGCGGGCGAACCCTGCGCAAGCTCCAGACACCAGCGCGGGCCCACCATGTCCAGCGACGACGCGCCGGCACCCAGCCGCACCCAGACCAGCGAGCCGCGTTCCTTGAGATACGTCACCTGATCCCACGGCACGCTGAAGCCCGGCGCCTTCAGCCACCGCAGAAATGCCGTCGGATGCACGTGCAGCGCATCCTCATCCACCTCGATGTGGACACACCCGCCGAGGTTGATCATCCCCAGCCGGATCGACTGAAAGTTGCGCCGGACTGAGCCCTCGCGGGGCGTCCGCGCGGGATAGCGCTGCGACAGATCTCTGAACTGTCCGCCGATCACGCCGTAGAAGATCACGCCGATCACGAACGCGTCGATCAGCAACACCACCACGATGATCAGCGCGACGTTCATCGCCGAAGCTTACATGCCCATCGCGTCGGCGACCGCTTCCAGGCTCGTCTCCTCGCCCGCGCCCTCACTCGCCGCTCCACCCGCCCCACCCGCGGCCAACTGCGCGACCGTCGGCACGCCCGCCAGAGGCTTGCCGTTCTCGCCCGTCAGCGCCTTGCCCGACATCGTGCGGATGATCTGCACCGGGTGCTGCTTGTCGTGGTTCTTGAACGCCAGCTCCAGCGCCTTCTGCTGCGCCTCGGGCAGCTCCGCCCACTTCCCCCGCCCGCGACACTTGGGGAACTTCGAGCACCCGAGCCACGGCCCGCGCACCCCGCCGCGAAGATTCAACGGCGCCCCGCACGTCGGGCAGGGCAGCTCCGTCACCAGCGGCGGCGCGGCCTTGGCCACCACATACCCCTTGCGGTCCAGGTTCAGGATCCCGTCGCACGGGTTCTCCTTGTCCCCATACCGCGCGCACCCAAGGAACGGCCCGAATCGCCCCTCCCGCCGCGTCATCGCCCCGCCGCACTTCGGACACGCGATGTCCACCAAGTCGCCCACCGGCTTGGGCCGGCCCATCGCATCCACCGGCGTCGCGTACGTGCACTCCGGATACCGCGAGCACGACAGGAACCGCCCGTTCTTCCCGAACCGGTACACCAGCCCCGTCGCGCCGCGCCATTCCTTCGCGCACGTCGGGCACGTGTACTCCTTCGGCGCGGGCGTCACCTCGGCCTTGGCGTGCTTGAGCGTCTCTTCCGCGCGCTTCAGGCTCTTGCGGAAGGGCCCATAAAACTTCTCGAGCATCTCGACCCAGTCGATGTGGTCCTCTTCGACCTTGTCGAGCTGGGCCTCCATGTCGCGGGTGTACCCCACGTCCATGATCTCGGGGAACGCCTCGATCAGCTTGTCCGTCACAACCTCGCCCAGGTCCGTTGCGAACATGCGCCGATCGCGCGCCTCGACGTACTTGCGGTCCTGGATCGTCTGGATGATGCTCGCGTACGTCGAAGGCCGCCCGATCCCTTCGCTCTCGAGCACCTTGATCAGCGACGCTTCCGAGTACCGCGCGGGCGGGCTCGTGAAGCGCTGCTCGGGCTCGAGAATCACGGGCGCGAGCGCCTTGCCCTCGCTCAGCTCGGGCAGGTTCTGCTCCTCGCCGCTGCGCGGGACGCCCGAAACCTTGTAGTGACCGTCAAACACCAGCACGCGCCCGGTCGCGCGGAACGACACAGGCCGGCGCGGGTCGGTGCCGCCCGTGATCGTCACGGCCGTCGCGTCCCACTCCGCCGGCACCATCTGGCACGCGACAAACCGCTCCCAGATGATCGAGTACAGCCGGAACTGATCCTCGCTCAGCGCACGCCGGACCTTCGCAGGCGTCAGCTCCACGTTCGTGGGCCGGATCGCCTCGTGCGCCTCCTGCGCGTCCTTGTTGCTGCTGGCAAAGAAGTTCGGCTTCTCGGGCAGATACTTCGCGCCGAACTGCTTGCCGATGTACCCCCGCGCCATCTCGATCGCCTCACGCGAGAGGCTCGTCGAGTCCGTACGCATGTAGGTGATCAGACCCGTGGGCCCTTCGCCCGGGATGTCGACACCTTCATAGAGCTGCTGCGCCGCACGCATCGTGCGCTGCGCGCCAAAGCCCAGCCGCGACGAGGCCGCCTGCTGCAGCGTGCTGGTGATGAACGGCGCCGAGGCCCGCGTCGTCGTCCGCTTGGTCTCGATCGACGCGACCTTGTAAGGCGTCGTCGGATCGACCAGCCCCGAGACGGTCCGAATCATGGCCGCCGGCCCGCGCCCGTCGGGGTCGGCCTTCTGCGAAACTTCCACCGACGTCAGCCCCACAAGATGCGCGATCTCGCGCACGCGCCCGGTGAGGTCCGCGCCCGAGCCCTTGAGGTCAAACCGTTCGCCCCCGATCTCGACCAGCTCGGCGGAGATCACGCCCTGCTCGCCCCGCCACGCCGCGCGGGCCTTCTGCGTCGGCGGCTGGTTCTTCTCATCGCGCTGGGCGAGCAGCGCCTTCCACGCCGGGATCAGCTTCGCCGCGACGGCGCGGTCGAGCACGAACCCGCCCTCGATCGTCCAGTATTCCTCGGGCACAAACGCGCGGATCTCCCGCTCGCGCTCGACCACGACGCGCACCGCGACGCTCTGCACGCGCCCCGCGCTCAGCCCGCGCGCGACCTTCTTCCACAGCAGAGGCGACACCTGATAGCCCACGATCCGGTCGAGGATCCGCCGCGCCTGCTGCGCGTTCACGCGGTCCACGTCGATCGGGTGCGGGTTGCTGAACGCGCGCTGGATCTCGCCCTTGGTGATCGCCGGGAAGATCACACGCTTGGCGTCCGAAGGCGCGATGCCCAGCTCGTCGGCAAGGTGCCACGCGATCGCCTCGCCCTCGCGGTCCAAGTCGGTTGCGAACCAGACGTTCATCCCCGTCGAGCGGCTTTCCTTCGCCGCACGCTTCAGATCCGAGATGACCTTTTCCTTGCCCGACAGAATCTCGTACGTCGGCTTGAACTTCTTCTCGAGGTCCACGCCCGGCACCGGGCTCTTCACGCCCTTGGGGTTCTTGCTCGGCAGGTCGCGCACATGCCCGATCGACGCCAGCACCAGATACTCAGGCCCCAGATACTTGTTGATCGTCTTGGCCTTGGAGGGCGACTCGACGATCACCAGGTGCCGGTTCTTCCCCGCACCGACCGGCACCGACTGCATCGAGCGTCCCCGGCCCGCCGACCGCCCAGCACCCCGCCCGGCCCCCCGACCCGCGGGCTTCCCAGCGGACGAAGCGTCCCCGTCGGTCTCTGGTGCTGCCGGTGCTTTGCTCGCTCGCTTGGCCATGCCCGTTCCTTCTATCTATACAGCCTTCCCGCCCGCTCCCCGCCCCATCCCCACCCGCCCGTCCCCAATCCCCTGTCCCCACCCTCTGGGATGCCGGAGCACGGCACCCCCTTCCCCCGGACCATACCCGTCCGAGGGCCAAGACACCAAACAAAATCCGATCTTCGAACCCCCGTGACGAAGGACGAAAGACACCATCGGCACGCGGGTCAAGATTTCACCCCCGAGAGCCCCGAAATCTGACCCCCGCACCGATCCAAAGCCCGCACAAACCCTTGTTGGGTTACTTGGCTTGCCCAGCGTTGCCCACCAGCAACCGGTCCGCGACCTCGCGCGCAAGCTCAGCCGCCTCCCGGTCCCCCGCGAGCCACACCGACCCGGGCGTCAGCCGGAGCCGTTTGAGCCACGTCCGCTGGTTCTTGGCAAACCGCCGGGTCTGGACCTTGATCTCTTCGACCGCGTCCTCGAGCGTCGCGCGTCCCTCCAGGTGGCTCAGGAGTTGCTTGTACCCCAGCGCCTCGCGCGCCTGTGTGGACAAGGGGCCGAGCGCCAGCAGGCGGCGGAGCTCTTCGAGCAGTCCCTGCTGCATCATGAGCTTCACGCGCTGATTGATCCGCGCGTTGATCGCGTCCTTTTCCCACTCCAGCCCCACCAGCATCGCGTCGGCCCGCGCGCCCCGGTCCCACTGACTCTGCAGAGCCGAGATGGGCGTGCCCGTGAGCCGGAACACTTCGAGCGCGCGGACGGTTCGCCGCTGGTCGTTGAAGTGGATCCGCGCCGCCGCGGCCGGGTCGACGCGCTCCAACTCCGTGCGCAGTTGTTCAAGCGGTTTGGAGGACAACTCGGCGCGCAGCGCGGCATCGGGCTCGGGCCCCTCGAACAGGCCGTCGAGCAGGGCCTTGGCGTAGAGATGCGTCCCGCCGACGACGATCGGCACGGCGCCGCGCGCGCGCAGCTCATCAATCAGCGGCGTCGCGCGCGCCAGCCAGTCGTGCACCGTAAACGCCGGCCCCGGATCGTGCGGGCTCACCAGATCGAGCAGGTGGTGGGGCACCCCCGCGCGCTCGGCCGCGCTGGGCTTGGCCGTGCCGATGTCCATGCCCGTGTAAATCTGATACGCGTCGGCCGTCACGATCTCCGCGGGCACGCCCCGCCGCCCGAGCTCCTGCGCGAGCGCGACCGCGAGCGCCGATTTTCCGCCGGCCGTCGGCCCGACGAGGATTGGGAAGCGCGCCGCGCTCATCCAGCCCGCACCCGCAGCGCCTCGCACCGCGCACCGCCCGGCAGGATGTCCCGCACAATCGCCCGCACGCATGAGGCCTGGCCCGGCCAGAGCCAGTCCGATTCCTCTCCCGCAACCCAGCGCGCGTCCGAGTGCTCGGCATTCAGCACCGGCTCCCAGCCCGAACGCACCTCTACGACAAACCTCGGCGACATCATCACCGCGTCGCGCGCGGGCAGATAGAACGGAAACGTCTCTTCCAACGCCCAGAATCCCAGCGCAGAATCCACATCCAGCCCCAGCTCCTCGCGCGCCTCGCGGCGGGCCGTCGCGATCGCCGATTCGCCCGCCTCCACGTGCCCCATCACCGGATGCCAGGTGCCCAGCATCGGCTCGCGCGCGCGAAGAATCTGCAGGTACCGCGCACGCCCGCCCTCCCGGCAGAAGACGTACACGTCCACGACATCGGTCCGCACGGTCGGCCCGGGTCTGCTGGCCATCTCGCTCATGCCGGTCATGGCGCATCCTCCAGTGTCGTCGCGCCAAGCAGGGGCCAGGCCTTGGCGAGGGTCTCGCGCCACTCTTCTTCGGGGTCAGAGTCCGCGACGATCCCCGCGCCGACGGGATACTCGAGCGTGCTGGTCTTGAGATCAATCGTCGCGGTGCGGATCGCGATGGAGAGCGTCAGCGCGCCCTCGTCGGTGAGGTAGCCCATCGCGCCGCAGTAGAGCCCGCGCGCGTGGGGCTCCAGCTCGCGGATGATCTGCATCGCGCGGACCTTGGGCGCGCCGGTCACGCTGCCACCGGGAAACACCGCGGCCACGAGATCGCGCGCGTGCAAACCGTCGCGCAGACGTCCCTGCACCTGCGACACCGTCTGCACCACGCCCGCATGATGCTCGAGCGTCCGTGGCTCGGTCACGCGCATCGAGCCGAACTCGCAGACGCGCCCCAGGTCGTTGCGCATCAGGTCGGTGATCATCGCGAGCTCGGCGCGGTCTTTCTCGCTCGTGCGCAGCGAGGCCTCGGCGCCCGGCCCGAGCGCGCGCGTGCCCTTCATGGGCCGCGTGGTCACGATGCGCGTCGCGGGGTCGTAGGTCAGAAACGCCTCGGGGCTCAGCGAGAGCGCCGCGCGATGTTCAAGCTCCAGGTACGCACCGAACGCGGGCCTGGCGCGCTGAGCCATCGCGATGAACGCGGCGCGCGTGTCGCCCGTGAATGCCGCGTGGAGCGGATGCGCGAGGTTGACCTGATACACGTCGCCCGCGCGGATGTACTCGATCACGCGCGAGGCCGCACGCACGAACGCCTCGCGCCCCACGCGCGATTTGGCCGGGCCCAGAGTGAAGGCTCCCGGAGCAACCGGCTCGCGCGCGGCGCTCAAGTCCGACGGTGGGAACACGATCGGCGCATCGATCCTCAGGCACTCGGCGCAGGCTTCGAGATCGTGCGCGCCCGCCTTGGGCTCGATCTGGGCGCGCGCAAAGTCGTAGCCGATCGCCAGCGCCCAGCCGGGGCGCGTGAATGGGTGCAGTCCGGCCGCCTCGCCAGCCGGCCGGGCCCTTTCCACGGGCCAAGGAATCTCGCCGAGCGTCCGGGCGACGATCCGCCGGGTGACTCGCCCTGCGAGCGACCAACCTCCCGCGCCGGAAACCAGAGCGGCGACTCCGGATTGGCCTCTGGCCCCGCCAAGGCCCATCGGGGGCTCCGCGGCGAGCCACGCCAGCACGTCTGTCCCCGTTTCAGCGGAGCGTCCCCCGGCCTGAGCGGCGGAGCTTGAGGCAGGGTTGGTGCGATGGTCGGCAGGCACTGGGAAAGAGAAAGCCGTGTTTGCGTCCGCGGCAGGGCCGAGTTTCGTGGGCGGGAGCACAGGTGCAAACCTATCATTGCCGCCCGCGCGCCTCGGGGCCGGAACCACCATTCCGGGCCCGCGCGAGGGCATCGACACGCACCCGGCCCGGGAGCACGGTCGAGCGTCGGCCCGTTGAGACGGGTCCGGCGCGATCGGCGAGCGGGCCCTCAACCGGCGCGACGACGCGCACCTCGGAGAGGTCATTCATGTCTAAGTCCTCGTCCCCTCGCCGCACGCCCGCGACTGCCACGATCAAGAAGGGGCTCAAGTCCCGCCCGGTCGTCACGTCGCCCAACCCCAACACCAGCGGCAAGAAACTCCCCTCGGTCGTCAAGGCCGGCAAGATGGTCTACTTCTTCGGCAAGTCCCGCACCGAGGGCAACGCCACGATGAAGCTGCTGCTGGGCGGCAAGGGCGCCAACCTCGCCGACATGACCAGCATCGGGCTGCCCGTTCCCCCCGGCTTCACCATCACCACCGACACCTGTGACGCCTACTACCGCAACGGCAAGCGCCTCCCGCACAACCTCATGAACGAGGTTCACAAGAACATCGCCCTGCTCGAGAAGGAGCTGGCCAAGAAGTTCGGCGACAACACCAACCCCCTGCTCGTCTCGGTGCGCTCGGGCGCCGCGGTCTCGATGCCGGGCATGATGAACACCATCCTCAACCTGGGCCTCACCGACGCCTCGGTCGAGGGCCTCGCCGCCGCGACGAACAACCGCCGCTTCGCCTACGACGCGTACCGCCGGCTCATCAACATGTTCGGCGACGTCGTCATGAACGTCGACCACCACCACTTCGAAGAGGCCTTCACGATCGTGAAGCACAAGTACCAGGCTTCCGAGGACACCGACGTGCCCGAGGCGTGCATGGTCGAGCTCTGCGACCTCTACAAGGGCGTGTACAAGAAGCACGTCGGCGAAGACTTCCCGCAGAACCCCTTCAAGCAGCTCGAGCTGGCCATCGAGGCCGTGTTCAAGAGCTGGAACAGCGACAAGGCCGTCAGCTACCGCCGCATCGAGAACATCCGCGGGCTCAACGGCACCGCCGTGAACATCCAGTCGATGGTCTACGGCAACATGGGCGATGACTCGGGCACCGGCGTCGCCTTCACCCGCAACAACGCCACCGGCGAGAACCACTTCTACGGCGAGTTCCTCATCAACGCGCAGGGCGAGGACGTCGTCGCCGGCATCCGCACGCCCAAGCACGTGGACGAGATGCCCAAGTGGAACAAGGCGGTCTACCAGCAGCTCCTCAAGATCAAGACGATCCTCGAGAAGCACTACAAGGACATGCAGGACATCGAGTTCACCATCGAGCGCGGCAAGCTCTACATGCTCCAGACCCGCACGGGCAAGCGCACGGGCGCGGCGGCGGTCAAGATCGCCGTCGACATGGTCAAGGAGAAGCTGATCGACGAGAAGACCGC
The DNA here is from genome assembly GCA_033763435.1 of Planctomycetota bacterium. Classification (GTDB taxonomy): domain Bacteria; phylum Planctomycetota; class Phycisphaerae; order Phycisphaerales; family UBA1924; genus JANRKN01. The sequence continues at coordinate 4,579 of JANRKN010000083.1, read as the reverse complement.
CCTCGTGCGCGTCCCCGCCGCCGACCTCACGCAGCTCCTGCTGCCGTCCTTTGACTCGGTCGCGAAGAAGACCGCCGAGGTTCTGTGCTTCGGCATCCCGGCTTCGCCCGGTGCGGCGGTCGGCAAGCTCGCCTTCACGGCCGAAGAGGCCGTCGAGCGCGCCCACGCCGGTGAGAAGGTGATTCTCGTCCGCAAGGAAACCAGCCCCGAGGACGTCGAGGGCATGCACTCGGCCGCGGGCATCCTGACGAGCACCGGCGGGCGCACCAGCCACGCCGCCGTCGTCGCCTGCGGCTGGGGCAAGACCTGCGTCGTCGGCGCGGGCGAGCTCCAGATCGATGCCGAGGCGGGCACGCTCGTCGTGGGCAAGCGCAAGCTCACCCGCGAGGACGTGATCTCCGTCGACGGTACCACGGGGCAGGTCATGTTCGGCCGCATCGCGACCATGGAGCCCAAGCTCTCGTCCGACTTCCAGGTCCTGATGAAGTGGGCCGACAAGCACCGCACCATGCAGGTCCGCACCAACGCCGACACGCCCGCCGACGCTGACCGCGCCCGCGGCTTCGGCGCCGAAGGCATTGGCCTGTGCCGGACCGAGCACATGTTCTTCGATGGCGAGCGCATCAAGTCCATGCGCGAGATGATCCTCGCCGAGACCCCCGAAGCCCGTCGTGCGGCGCTGGCCAAGCTCGAGCCCTACCAGCGCGAGGACTTCATCGGCCTCTTCAAGTCGATGAAGGGCCTGCCCGTCACGATCCGCCTCATCGACCCCCCGCTGCACGAGTTCGTTCCCCACGACGAGAAGCAGCAGAAGGAAATGGCCCAGATCATGGGCGTTTCGTTCGACAAGGTCCGCAGCCGCGTCGCGCAGCTGCATGAGATGAACCCGATGCTCGGCCATCGCGGGTGCCGCCTCTGCGTCACCTTCCCCGAGATCCTCGAGATGCAGGTCCGCGCGATCGTCGAAGCCACGATCGACTGCCTCCGCTCGAACATCAAGGCGATGCCCGAGATCATGATTCCCCTCGTCGGCACCAAGAAGGAGCTGGCCATGCTCCGTGCCAAGGTCGAGGAGATCATCAACGCGGTGAAGGCCGAGGAAGACTACAAGCCGCGCCTGGACATCAAGGTCGGCACGATGATCGAGGTGCCCCGCGCCGCGGTCACCGCCGACGAGATCGCCCAGCACGCGGACTTCTTCTCCTTCGGCACCAACGACCTGACGCAGATGACGTTCGGCTACTCGCGCGACGACATCAACAACTTCCTCCCCGACTACCTCAAGCACGACATCCTGCCGCAGGACCCCTTCCAGTCGCTCGACACCGGCGGCGTCGGCAAGCTCGTCCAGATGGGCACCACGCTGGGCCGCTCGACGCGCAAGGACCTCAAGGTCGGCATCTGCGGCGAGCACGGCGGCGACCCCAAGAGCGTTCACTTCTTCCATAAGGCCGGGCTTGATTACGTCTCGGCCTCGCCCTTCCGCATCCCGATCGCGCGGCTGGCCGCGGCCCAGGCCGCCATCCTCGCCGACCGCGAGAAGGCCGCCAGCAAGAAGTAATCACGCTGGCCCAACCTGATTCCCAGCAACCCCGCCCGCTTGGGCGGGGTTTTTCGTGGGAGCAAGTAAAGTCAACTCCCCTCGGGCGGTGTCCCCTCAATCGATGACAACGATTTCACGAGTTCTCTCTCTCTCTGTCTCTCTCTCTCTTAAGCTGATCCGGTGCTCCGTCGCGGTTTCACCATCCTCGAACTGACCATGTGCATCGGCATCATCGCGCTGCTGGTCTCGCTCGCGCTCCCGTCGTTGGCGCGATCCCGGGTCGAAGCGCGTCGACTCGTCGAGCTCTCCCGCGTGCGGAGTGCCTCGGCACTTCTTGCTCAATACGCGGGCGATCACCGCGAAGTCTTCCCGCAAGACGCCGCCACGCCCCAGGCCGTGCCGCAGCAGCTCCGATACGCCCTCGCGCTCAAGCGGGCCGGGTTGGTGAATGACGTTCGCGAGATCGACGGTCCGGAGGTCGCGCGCGTCAACGGAACTCTCCACATCCTCATGACCGTCGCTTTCGCCTCCGCCCCATCGCGCATGGAGCCCGGCAGCGTCGTTCATCAGGAAACTTCGCCCGCGTCCGATGTCCGCCTCGGCGATGTGCTCTTTCCCTCCGCCAAGGGGGCGCTGCTCTGGGCGTGGGATCGCGACCGCGTGATCGAGCTCTCGCCCTGGTGCTGTGTGCTGCCCGCCTCGCCCGGAGCCGTGGCGTTTGCTGATTCATCGGCCGCGTTCCGCCGATGGACCGATGGGCTCGATGGCCAACCTCTCATCGTCGAGCAATGGGTGGGCTATCCCGTCCTCACCACGTGGTACGGCAGCCGAGGCCGAGATCGGTAGCCTTCTTCACTCGTCTCTTCCAAAGAGCAAGGCAATGAAGTGGATCGCGCACTGCGTCGGAGTGATTCCGGTTCTCGCGGCCTGTGCCGCTCTGAGCGTGGCACAGTTTCTGCCGCCGAATCCATTGAGCGGCAAGTGTGTAACGCCCAAGAAGCTGTGCATGGCTCCGCACGAGAACAACGATCCTCCCGGCACGATGACCTTCTGCCCTTGGACCATCAAGGTGTGCGACAACGGCTACGAAGAAGTCGCCGCGGACCAGCGAGGCCGGATGATGGCACCGTCCGTGTACGTCAATCGATACTGCCTGATCTACGAGGGCGCGTTCAAAGCCGATTGCTCGCACGTACCCGCGGACCGAGACTACAAGCTGCGTGGATGTCCTAAAGACACCGACGGCAAGTGCTGCTTCATCAAGGAGCCGTTCACCGATACCGCCCCTTGGACCGGCAACGAGTACTCACCGCAGGGCCACGACTGCTGGGGGCCGATGAACCCGATCTGAGCGAGGGGGGGCCAAGGATGCTGACACGTCACCGCTTCGGTCTTCTCGGCGCAGCTCTCGTCGCGCTGTTCCCAGCCTGTGTCGCTGCGGGGATGCGCTCTCCGCCACTCCCTCAGCCGCCCAGACTGGCGTTCCGAGCGATCTATCAGTTCCAACTCACCCCACTCCGCCAGGTCGTTGGCATTGACCCAGACTCCGGCTCGTGGTTCGTCGGTGCCAAGGACTCCCTTCGCGCACGCCCGTTCGGTCAAACGTCCATTCTGAGCGGTGATCCACAGCCCGGCGGGTTGGCTCGGGCCACTCCGGTCGATCCATTCGGCGATTCAGCGCTCGACAAATTCACGCCGTGGGCCCTCGTCAACTTCTTCCGCGCGCACCCCGAGCAGTTCGCCGTGAGACTCGCGCCCGACGGAGCCTTCTCGCTCACAGGCTCGTGGGCGCTCGGCGACCGCGGGCTCTGGTCGCTCTCACCCGAGCAGCGCGGCGACAACCCCATCATGGAAGTCGCCTACCGCTTCGATGCCCAAGGTCGATTCCTTGGCCGCGATCATCCCAAGTCCGCACACACGCCATTCCGGCTCTCCCCGCAATCACCCCCCGGATGGCAACTCGCTGGCGAAATCGGCCGGCCCGACACCGGCGCACGGCTCATCGCGGTGGAGATCGTCCCGTCCGAGGATGTGCCGAGGATCTTTTCAAGAGCCCAGATCGAAGAGTTTTCCTATCGCCAAGTCATGGGCTTCGATCCGACCAAGCCGGTCGAGATCCCGACCGCTGCGGCACCCGTCGCGCCAGTTCTCTCCCCGATCACTCCGCCGTCGCCGCCAAACGTGAGCAGCAGCGTGACCGAGGCCCCTGCCCGCTCGCTCGTGCCGCCCCCGCCCGCGGCCGATCGGGAACCGACCTCGGTCGCCGAAGCGAAGAAGTGGTCCGTCGCCGCGGCCGTACTCGGTGCTGTGTGCGTCCTCTTCGCGGGCGTCGCATGGCTGAGGCGTCGATCCGCATGAACGCGCTCCCCGCGGCTTTCGTCGGCGCATCGCGGCGATGGTTCGCCGATGTGGTCTGCGTCGCGTCAGCCGCACTCCTTATCCTCTCCGGTGCGATCAAAGCGATGGATCTCCCGTCGTTCGCCCGCGTGATCGAGTCCCAAGGCCTGTTCACGCTCCCCTCGGCCCAGACGCTCGCATCGACCGTTGCACTCGCCGAAATCGCCGTCGCTGCCGTTGCGATCGCCTCGCTCGTGTTCGACCGACGCGTCCTTGCCGCCCGCGCCCTCGGGCTGTTCGTGGGCATCCTTTGCGCCTCTGTCCTGATCTTGGCCATCAACCCACCCGCTCGACCTGTGCCGTGCGGTTGCGCCCTTTCCTCTGCTCCGGTTGAGTCGTGGTGGGGGCTGGTCGGACGAAACTTTGGCTGGCTCATCCTCCTGATCGGTGCCTCACTCGCGGCACCCGTCCGCCCCAACTGATTCCCGTTCTCACCCCTCGCCCTCACCCAGCCGATCTAGCGTTCAGCATGGCGCAGGTCGGGGCGACGGATATCCATCCGCAGCCGACGCGGGGCTCGGCCCCCGCGGCACCCACGCTGCGCACAGCCGGCCCGGATTCGCCGCGCGAGGGCCCGTTGGGCACCCTCGGGCTCGCGATCTTCTCCGCCAAGGGCGAGCTGGTCGCCGCGCTCATCGC
>JANRKN010000082.1:0-2324 GCA_033763435.1 Planctomycetota bacterium | reverse complement strand
GTCAACGACCTGATCGTGCCGGTGCCGGAGGATGCGGTGATGCTGACGCTTCGCTGTGAGCAACCCGGGCTGACGGGCCCGCCAGGTTCGACGCTCCTCCTCGAAGCGCTGGCGGTCCTCCCCGAGCCCTCGGCGCGGGCGCTGATGGAGCGAGCCCGCCGCGGCCCTGTCGAATCCTGGCGCGACATTGAGCGCGCCGCGGGCAACCCGTCCAAGGAGCCCTCACGATGAACGTCCTGATCCTCTGCGGCGGCATGGGCACCCGCATGCGCGAAGAGACCGAGTTCAAGCCCAAGCCCCTCGTCGATGTCGGCGGCAAGCCCATCCTCTGGCACATCATGAAGACCTACGCGCACTTCGGGCTGCGCCGCTTCGTGCTCTGCCTGGGTTACAAGGGCGAGCTCATCAAAGACTATTTCCTGAACTACGAGGCGATGCAGCGCGACTGCACCGTGCACCTCGGCGCCCGCCACCGCGTGGAGTATCACGGCGCGCACGCCGAGGACGAGTTCGCGATCACGCTCGCCGAGACCGGCCTGCACTCGATGACAGGCGGGCGCGTCCGCCGGGCCGCGCGATACATCGAGGGCGACACGTTCATGGTCACGTACGGCGACGGCGTCGCCGACATCGACGTTGGCCGGCTGCTCGACTTCCACCGCGCTCACGGCAAGCTCGCGACCATTTCCGCCCACCGTCCGACCTCCCGCTTCGGTGTCCTCAACCTGGGTCGGGACAGCGCGGTCAAGTCTTTCTCCGAGAAGCCCCAGCTCGATGGCTGGGCCTCCATGGGCTTCTTCGTCTTCCATCGCAAAGTCCTCGACCTGCTCGCGGACGATCAGTGCGTCCTCGAGCGCGAGCCGCTCGAGGCGCTGGCCTCGCAGGGTCAACTCGCGGCCTACAAGCACGAGGGCTTTTTCTTCGCGATGGACACCTACCGCGAGTACAAAGCCCTCAACGAACTCTGGGACTCGGGCAAGGCGCCCTGGAAAGTCTGGAAGGACCACACGCCGTGAACGTCTCCGAAAAGTCACGTTCGTTCTGGCAGGACCGACCGACGCTGGTCACCGGCGGCACGGGGCTTGTCGGCGCGTGGCTCGTCCGTCGGCTGCTCGAACTGGGCGCCGACGTCGTCTGCCTCGTCCGCGACTGGGTCCCCGCCTCGGAGCTGGTCCGCTCGGGCGACCTCGAGCGCGTCAAGGTCGTCCGGGGCGACATCGCCGATCAGGAAACTCTTGAGCGAGCCCTCGGCGAGCATGAGATCACGACGGTCTTTCATCTTGCCGCGCAGACGATCGTCGGTATCGCCAACCGCAACCCCGTCTCGACCTTCGACGCGAACATCCGCGGCACGTGGGCGCTCATGGAAGCCTGCCGACGCTCGCCCCGCGTCGCTCAGGTCGTCGTCGCCTCCAGCGACAAGGCCTACGGCGATCAGCCCGACCTTCCCTACGACGAGGAAACGCCCCTGCAAGGCCGGCATCCGTACGACTGCTCCAAGAGCTGCGCCGACCTCATCGCCCAGTGCTACGCCCACACCTTCGGCACGCCCGCGGTCATCACCCGCTGCGGCAACTTCTACGGCGGCGGCGACCTCAACTGGAACCGCATCGTCCCGGGCACCATCCGCAGCATCGTCCGCGGGCAGCGGCCGATCATCCGCTCCGACGGCACGTTCATCCGCGACTACTTCTACGTCGAGGACGGCGCCAACGCCTACATCACCCTCGCCGAGGCCCTCGCCGCGAGCCCCAACCTCGCCGGGCGCGCGTTCAACTTCTCGAACGAGATCCAGGTCACGGTTCTGGAGATCACGCGCAAGGTGCTCGCGCTGATGAACTCGGGCCTCGAACCGGACGTGCGCAACGAGGCGTCCAACGAGATCAAGCATCAGTACCTCTCCGCGCGTCGTGCACGGGAAGACTTGAACTGGAGGCCCCTGTTCACGCTCGACCAGGGGCTGGCCCGCACAATCGACTGGTACCGGCGATACTTCGCGTCGGCCGCGCTCTGATTCACTGAAGAACGATCCGCACACACGCGTTCACACACCCAATCTCACGGAGACGACCCTTGAAGGACTTCAACCTCATCATGATCTCGGCCATGTACGAGAACGGCGGGAATACCACCCACCGCATGCTCGACGGGCACCCTCAGCTGCACGTCTATCCCTTCGAGTCGCAGGTCGGCACCGGCTTCAACAACGACTACCTCGCCTCGTACGTCCCGATCCGATATCGCTGGCCTGAGTTTCCGATGAATCAGTCGCCCGAGGCCGACTACGAGGCTTTCTGGGATGAGGAGCTCAAGACCTATCTCCG
>JANRKN010000081.1:0-13140 GCA_033763435.1 Planctomycetota bacterium | reverse complement strand
TCCCCCGCGCGCGCGGAAGCGTCACCACGGCTTGAGCGTCCGAGCCCGCTCAAGCCGTGCCACCCAGTCACGGAGGTGCGCGATGCGTGAGCAGGACGCGTTCGCGACGATCCAACTTCTCCGCGAGCTGTGGCCCGCGCTCGAATGGCCCGCGCGTCTGTGGCCCGCGTTCACCGCCGAGCTCGAACGCCTCGACCTCACGCCGCAGCAGGCCGAGGAGGCGCTCACGGCGCTGCGCATGGAGCATCGCTGGCGCACCATCGAGCCCGCCGACGTGCTGCGCGCGCTACGCGAAAAACTCCCGCGCCACGCCCGGCGCGCGCGAGGCAGCGCACGCACCGACGAGGAGAAGTTCGAGATCATCCGCCGGGCCAATCACCTCGCCGATGAGGACCGCGAGTTGTTTCTTTCGATCGCGCGCGCGCAGCTCGCGGACGACCCGCGCGTGCCCCGGCACTTCTGGGACGACGCGCACTGCTTCGCGCGCTGCTGGAACTTCGCCGAGAAGATCCTCGCCGCGTGGCCCGCGGACTGGAAGCCCCCCGAGCGCACGCACTCGTGGTCCGAAGTGTCGGCGTACTACGCCTCGCTCCGCGCGGACTGCATGCCCACGAAGGCCTCAAAGACCCCGGCGTGACGCTGCATCGGGTGCCACCAGTCCGACGAGGCGCAGCCTCGGAGAGACTGGTGCGCGGCACGCTCGACCGACGACCCACGCACCACTCTGCGCGCCCACAGGGGCGCTCCGAGTGGTGGCACCCAAAGCCCTCCCGTGTCGGGTGCCACCAGTCCGACGAGGCGCAGCCTCGGAGAGACTGGTGCGGACAGACTGGTGCGGACAGACTGGTGCGGACAGGCGCGCGCACGGGCCACGCACGCACCACTCTCCGCGCCCACAGGGGCGCTCCGAGTGGTGGCACCCGCGCGGGCGCTTCACCACGGCGTGGCGTGTGTTACGTTCCGCGACCGATCGCCGCGGCATACATCGACTCGAAGCGGTCGATCGTGCGCGACGCCGAGAGGTACCCGAACGTCCACTCCCGCCCGGCCTCGCCCATGCGCCGGAGCAGCGACCCGTCGTTGATCAGCGCCGCGACCGCGTCGGCGAGCGAGGGCGGGTACGGATCGATGATCCGCGCGCCCGCGGAGGCCTCAAGCTCGGGCCACACGTCGACGCCGCGCGTCGTCACCACGGGCGTTCGGCAGGCCATCGCCTCAAAGAACACAAAGCCGAAGTTCTCCTGGCTCGTGGGCAGCACGAACAGGTCGCACGCCTCGAACAGCGCGAGCTTGTCCGCGCCGGTGACCATGCCCAGGAACTTCGCGCGCTCGCCCAGGCCCAGCGCCTGCGCGCGCGCCTTGATCTCTTCGACATACTCCGCGTCGCCCGTGCCCGCAAAGAACACGCGCAGCGTGCGCCCGGCGCCCTCCAGCCGCTCGCTCAGGATCCGCGCGGTCTCCAGCAGCTTCTCGCAGCCTTTCTTGGGGTGGATGCGCGAAAGAAACAGCACGTTAATATTCGTCGGGTCGTTGAACTTGATCCCCACCGGCACGCCGAACTTCTCCCGCGCGCGCTCGGGCCCGGGCAGGTGCTGGAACGGCGCGGTGTCGAACACCAGCGGGATCACTCGCCCGCGGTCAGCGGGGAAGAACTTCACCGACTGCTGCAGCTCCGCCTCGGCGGTGCAGTGCACGAACCGCGCATCGTGCAGCAGGCGCGAGCCCGCGATCGAAAGATACAGCCGCTTCTTCAGCGTGCGCTGGGCCATGCACCAGTCGTCGAGCATGCCGTGCACGCTCAGGATGTACGGCTTGCGGTGCCGCCGCGAAAGACGCGCGAACTGCAGGTTCGACGTCGTCCACATCGCGTGCAGGTGCACCACGTCCGCCTCGCGGAAGATCGGCTCGGCCTTGCGGATCGCCGCCGCGGGCAGCAGCCCGCCATCAAACAGCGGCGCATCGACCGTCAACACCCGCGGACACAGCGGCTTGCCCGCCTTCCACTCCGCGGGCACGTCCGCGGGGTTGCACGTGATCAGGTCCACCCGATGCCCGCGCGAGGCCAGGCCCCCCGCCATGTCCAGCACCGCGCGCACCACGCCGCCCTCGGCCAGCACGATCGAGGGCAGGTAATGCGCCACGCGCATCGCGCCACCCTCCACGCTCATCGCAGGAGAAGCGCCGGGCGCGGATTGGTCAGACGGTGAGATCACAGCAGTCCCGAGGGAGAATGTCGTGCGGCAGGGGCGGACCACCCTCCACGAGCGCGGAGTGGCCGCCTGAGAGGCCGACTCGGGACGCCCTCGGCCTCGGCCACGATCGTACCGGCCCGGGCCCGCGCAGGTGCCGATTTTTTGGCCGAACCCGCCAAGGGCCTCCCCCGGCAACAGTTCTCGGACGCCCCACGCTGACAGCCCTGTGTCGGTGAACCGCCGGGTGCCACGGCTGGGTGCCACCACTCGGAGCGCCACTGTGGGCGCGAAGAGTGGTGCGTGGGTCGTCGTTCGAGCGTGCCGCGCACCAGTCTCGCCGACCGTCGTCCCCGGCCCCACCGGGGCCGCGGGCTGTAGCCACGGGTGGAGCGACGCTTCGTCGCGCAACCCGTGGAACCGGACGCCTTCAACACACTTCCTTTTCCCCGGTCTTCCCGCCCCGGCGGGGCGGAGGAGAAAGGCGCGAGCTTCCACGGGTTGCGCTCGCTCGAAGACTCGCTCACTTCACCCGTGGCTACAACCCGTGCGCCCCTTCGGGGCTCAAAAGGCGGAGAAGGTGATCGGGTGCCACCACTCGGAGCGCCCCTTGGGGCGCGCAGAGTGGTGCGTGCGTTGCCGATGCGCGCGCCTGTTTGCACCAGTCTCGCCGAGGCTGCGCCTCGTCGGACTGGTGGCACCCGGCACCACTCCCCACTCGCCCTGCCTCAAAAAGAAAACCGGCCCCGCATCGCGCGGAGCCGGTGAGATGCTGCGTGAATGTTGTTTAGCGCTTGGAGAACTGGAAGCGACGGCGGGCACCGGCCTGGCCGTACTTCTTACGCTCGACCTCGCGCGCGTCGCGGCTGAGGAAGCCCGCATCGCGCAGGGCCTTCTCGACCGTCGGGTCATAGCCCACCAGCGCGCGGCTGATCGCCAGGCGCATCGCCTGAGCCTGGGCCATGTGCCCGCCGCCGTGCGCCTTGATGCGGACGAGGAACTTGCCCGCCGTGCCCGTGAGGGTGAAGGGGGCGAGCGCGTCGTTGCGGTCGCGCAGCTCGGTGAAGTAGGCCTCGATCGTCTTCTCGGTGCCGTCGGTGCGCTCGACGATCACCGTCGCGTCCTTCTCGCTGGCGGGCTTGAGGCGCGCGCGGGCGACGGCGGTCTTGCGCCGGCCCGTGCCCCACCACCAGCCGCGCTTGTCGGCGCTCTTGGGCGCCTTCAGCGGACGGGTCTCGCCCGCGGTCGAACCAGAAACATCAGTCGTCAGAGTCGTCATGGTTCCGTTCCTTGGGTGAGAGTGTTAGGCCGTGTACGTAATCGTCATGCCGGTGGGCTTGTGGTTGCCGTGCGGATGCTCGGTGCCCTCGTAGACGTACAGGTCCTTGATGATGTGCCGCGAAAGACGGTTCTTGGGCAGCATGCGCCGCACCGCGTCGCGGATCAGCTTCTCCGGACGACGGTCACGCAGCGAGCCCCACGTCTCGGTGCGGAGGCCGTCGGGATAGCCCGTGTAGTGCTTGCTGTACTTGAGCTCGGCCTTGCGACCGGTCAGCTCGACCTTCTTCGCGTTGGTCACGATCACGCGGTCGCCGCTCATCACGTGCGGCGTGTAGTCGGGCTTGTCCTTGCCCATCAGAACAATCGCCACCTCAGCCGCCAGGCGGCCAAGCGGGATGCCGTCCGCGTCGATCACGCGGAATCGCCGGGACGCGGCGCCGGGCTTGTGCAGAATCGTCTCGCGACGCATGGGTGCCTCCGTCGGGCCGACAGGCACGCCGGGCCAACGCCCAACGCGACCGGCAGCGCCGATTCGCTTTCCGCTCGCAAAGAGCGGACTCCGTTCCGAAGAACGGACACTCGCCGCCTACCGGGCGGGGCGGGCCGGTTGAACCGGCAAGGTTTCAGAGTCCAATTCCCTCAGGCGCAAACCCAAGGGCCCACATTGAAGGCCCCCTCGCCGACCGGGTCAAGCGGCAAGCCAGCGGCCAGTGGGGAGTGGCACAGGGGGTTTGGGGGACGGGGGGGAACCGGCGGGAAGCGACCATTGTTCGAGCTTCGTAAGGGTCGATGGCCGATCGTCTGTGTTGGTCTGTAGCTCTCGCCCAACGCGCTCAGCGATCTGGCATCCTCGGCGCGGCACCGGGATGACAACTCGGCCAACGCTCTGCTACCTCTAGACTGTCGCTCTTTCGTCTTCCAGAGCAAAGCATTACCTCCGTGAAGCGAGCGCCAACAGCCGTAAAGGTCGCCAAAGCCGTCGCAGCGCGATTGCGTCAAAAGCGAGAGGAGCGCGGATGGTCTCAAGAGGAGCTCGGGCGCAACGCCCGAATCCACCGGACCTATATCGGCGCGATTGAACGTGGTGAGAAAAACCTTACCGTAATGACGCTCTATCGATTAGCACAAGCTTTCGGCTGTCCGGTGTCTGCACTTCTCCCGGAGGAGCCCTGATGCCAACGCAGCCTTCCGAAGCCGAAGTTATTCGAATTGCCTTGCACCATCTGGGGCGCGTAGAAGACTACAACCCCTACCAAAATTTTCCTAGTGTTCGGAATCGCTTTGAATTTGGCAAACTGATCGCATCCGATCCAGCCTTCGAGTCGTTCGGCTTGGACGACGACCGGTACGTCGTGGCCCGGATTGGAGGCAACCTCATCACGTCGCTCCATCGAAAGATTGGCGATATGTACGAAGAGATTTTTCGATATCTCTTGTGCTGCAGGTTTGACCTGACGCTTGCAAGCATCCGATTTGCGGTCAACGTCCAGATCGGCGGTCGCGTCCAGGAGCGATCCACGGATGGATACATTCCGATAACGCACACAGCGGGCCTGACACTGCCCTCACTCCGAACGGGCTGGGAGTCGACCAGCGGGCTGGCATTCGAACTGCGCTCTTGCTATCAAATTGGCGATTCAAAGCGTATCCAAGCTGACTGGGACATGGCCCTCGCCCTCCGCGATACGCACAGACTGACGCCGGTGATGCTCGTGCTCTGTAACACATCACTCCGATCACCGATTGACAGACTCAAGCATAGCTGGAATCTCTACGAGGGAGTCGAGTCTTTCCGGTTTATCCGCGATCTGACAGGTTTTGATTTGCGCAATTTCCTTGAAAGGCATCGCACTGTCCTCACCTCGGAGATTGCAAGGTCCCTCACTAAGCTCTAACAACCACGGCGGTCTCGTAGAGCCGTTTTCTTCCTCCTCGCTTGCGGAAAACAAGGATCTCATCTACCGCAAAGCCGTGACGCTGGAAGAGGCGAGCCAGAATTGTTTCCGTAAAGATCTCGACGTCAGACAGCCGCGAATTGCCCACCACGTAGGCGCCGCGAAACTTCCCTGGCAAGACGGCGGCTTTAAGCGATTCAATATGCCTGTCAAGATCGATAAAATACTTGGTCGCATAGTTGCACATCAGTGTGCTTTTGGCGGACAACCTCTCGAAGTATGAAAGCGTCTCTGCAATCTTGGGCGGCGGAGTGATCAAGCTCTTCATCAAATTGGACGTCGCTTTTCCCCAGGTGCCACCGACGGTCTCCAGATCAATGTCTGTTGCAGCGCTGCGATGCTGAATAACTTCCATAAAATGCAACTGTGGTCGCGTCTGGTGAACATAGCTGTATCGGTTTGGGTAGGGAGGCGATGTTATTACACAGCTAACGCTGCCATTTGCCGGGTGAGCAGCCGGGAGCGGAAGGCATGAGTTTCCCAGCTCTACCGAGCACTTGCCCACACTCGCTCGTTGATCCCCTGTGATGGCAGTGCAATCCGACACGATCGTCTCCAGCATCGTCTGGATCGCAGCCACTGCATCGATGTCTCGATCGTGGTCATCGTCGAACGTTATCGTGGGGTGGTTTCTATGGATGTTCGCGCACTCTAGGCTTGCCGTGTTCACCGCGAGCCAAAGGAGGTGGCGAAACTTGGCAAATTGCGATTGCGCAAGCTCCTCTCGCGCGATGAGCAGGTCTCTGAGAACGAGAGGCTTCCACCATCTGTAAACGTCGTGTATGTCTGGAATGCGCGCGCCGTAAAGCGCGGCAATCTCTTGTGGATCGGCGTCTTTCGCCGATCGCACCTTGGCCTTCACCACGCTCATGTACTGTGCCGCCGATTCGGAATCGAGGTCGCACCACTCTAGTGAATACTGACCGACTCGTTGCAAAAGCGGATTGATTTCCATTCCAAGCCCTCGAAGGGCATGGCGCTGACACTCGATCATGGTCGTGCCTCGCCCACTGAAGGGATCGAGCACTAGGTCCCGTTCAGTAACGTTGAACTTGTCGAGGAAAAATCGCACGAGGCCAGGCGAAAAACTTGGCGTCAGCCGGTACCAGCGATGGATCGGCTCGTTCTGGCCCGAAAGAAAAGTGATGTCCCCTACATCCATGTCGCGGAGTGGAATGCTGTGCTCGCGAGCATTGTGCTCAAAAACTGGATCCACCATCGTGTTTTCAAAGAGGCTGGGTTGCATAGACCAAGACATCCTGTCGGCGATCCCGCGAAAGCCATATCCGCTCGGGCGATAGGCTGCAAACAATTAATCCAAAGGCGTCGCTACGAGAATAGGGTAGCAGCGTTGATAGGCCAGAGGCCCGAGTTCGGTGCCCCAAGTCCCAAGATCGAGCACGGCTGCTCAAGGTGAGGGCGGGTGGCACCGAACGCCGGGGCACCCGGCCGCTCCAACCACCCCCTCTCAGCCCCCACCCATCCACAACCCGAACATCACGCCTCAGCCCCGCGATTCCCCTGATCCCTCACCCTCCCCTGCGGGTTGGGCGAACCGTGGCGCGGGGCTGTGCGGATCAGTCCACCGAGGAACGTGCGGTATTTCTGCGCGCACGGGGACATACGCTCCCCGAGGCCGCGTTATGCCGATGCTCTGGTGTCTGACCCTGCCCCATGCGTGATCCGGACCGCCAACCCCGCGCATTCGCCCAATCAGGCGACACCCCGACAGGGACTCCCTACCCGGGGCCCGGCGATTCTCCGCGCCACGACCGCGTGGCCGACGGCCCGATCTCCAGCGCCCGCCCCCCCGGCCCGCGCCCCAAGGGCGAGCTGCTCAGCGACTATTGGTCCGACGTCCTGGGCTCGCGCGCGGGCGACGGCCCCCGGCCCATGCGCATCCTTCATTACATCATCGGGCTGCGCAACGAGTTCGGCGGCCCGGTCCGCGCGACCATCGACCTCTCCAACGTCCTCGCCGCTCGAGGCCACGACGTCACCGTCATGACCCACGACGACAAGGACGCACCCGCCGCCTGGAAGCAGGGCCTGCCCGGCGTGCCCAAGGTCCGGCTCATCCCGCGCCCGACCCTCCCCGGCGGGTTCTACGCCCCCGAAGCCCTCGCCGCGATCGAGCCCATCATCCGCGCCCACGACATTCTCCATCTCCACGGCGTGTGGGAACGCCCCAACCTCCAGTTCTCCCGACAGGCCGCGGACTTTGACGTGCCCTACGTCGTCAGCCTCCGCGGCATGCTGGACGATTGGTGCATGCACCAGGGCCGCGCCAAAAAACGCCTCTACCTCGCCGTGTCCGGTCGGCGGATGCTCGAGGAAGCGGGCTGGGTGCACTGCACGGCCGTGGGCGAGCTTGAGCAAAGCAAGAAGTGGTTCCCCAAGGGCCGCGGCGCGGTGATCCCCAATCTGCTCGACCTGGGCCCCTTCCGCGAGATGCCCGGGACGGACCTGGCGATGGAGAAGCTGGGGCTGGACCCGAACGGCCCGCCGATCATTCTGTTCCTTTCGCGCTTACATGAGAAGAAGGGGCCCGGGGTTCTGCTGCGCGCCGCCGCGATCCTCAAGGCCGCGGGCAAGAACTTCCGGCTCCTGCTCGCGGGCGCGGGCGATGCGCCGTATGTCAAGGCGCTCAACGATCTCACCGCGTCGCTCGGGCTGAGCGACTGCGTGCGGTTCCTCGGGCTGGTCAGCGGCGCGACGAAGCTCTCGCTCTATCGCGCGGCGCACGTGATGGCCCTGCCCACCAGCCAGGAAAACTTCGGCTTCGTGTTCTACGAGGCGCTCGCGTCGGGCACGCCCATCGTCACGACCTACGGCGCAGACACCTGGCCCGAACTGCGCGCCAGCGGCGGCGCCCTCATCGTCCACCAGAAACCCGAGGACGTCGCCCAGGCCTGCTCCGCGCTGCTCGATGACCCGACCAAGCGCGACCTCATGGGCCGCCTCGGCCGGCAGTGGATGTTCGATTGCTTCGAACCCATGGTCCTCATCCAGAAGTTCGAAGGCCTCTATCAGACCGCCAGCATCCGCTGACCAACACGCGGCCTGACTCCGAGGCGGGTGGCCCAAGTTGGGTGCCCCGAGTCGCATGATCGAAGCCCTTCTGGGCGAGATCGTGCGCCTCGGGCCAGAGCACGCACCTCGCCCGACGCGCGTCGACGCCGCTCGTCCCCGCGGGTCAGCGCACCCCGCCCGAAAGCCCCGAAGGGGCTTCGGGTTGTAGCCACGGGTGGAGCGCAGCCCGCGCCTTCGCGGGCGCAGCGCAACCCGTGGAAGCGGACCCGTGTCTCTCGCCTGCCCCGAAGGGGCAGAGGAATCGCAGAAGCACGCCGCGACTCACTCGAACACGTAACGCTCGTCGAACTCAATCCCGTGGGTGGCACGGCTTGGCGCTCGGGCCATGCCGTGGAGCTGCGCCCAACACGCGGCCTGACTCCGAGCCGTCAAGCCGTGGCACCCAAGGCAAGGCACTCGGCCACGTCTCGCGCCGCTCACGGCGCCGGGGGCGCGGGCGGCCCGGCCGTCGCGGGTGGGGCGGGTGGGGCGGGTGGGGCGGGTTCTTCGAGCAGTTCGCTCAGCTTCGTCGCGAGCTGATTGCCCTTGAACTCGGGCAGCTTGAACTCCCAGCCCTTGGCGCGCGCGTTGATCTTCTCCGCCTCGCGCCGAACCTCTTCCGCGCTCTTGCGCGCGGGGCGCGCCTGCACGCCCTCACCCTCACCCCCACCCACAGCCCCACTCGCCGGATCCTCAAACCCGGCCTCGACGCGCGCCCACCACGCTCCCTCGATCTTGGCCTGGCGCACCGTGACGATCAGCCCATCGAACGTGCGCCCGACGGTCGTCACCACCTCACCGGCCATCTCATCCTTCGCGGGCCTCACCTCGTCGAGCGTGAGCAGCGAGAACAGGCTCAGCAGCGGGCTGAGCGCGCCTTCGCCCTTGCTCTGCTTGCCCTCGGGCACGCTGAGCGTGAGCGCGGCGGTCTTCTCATCGGGCCGCGACGCGCGCACCGCCTCGGCATCGTTCTCGCCCCGGCGGATCTCCACGCTCGCGATGCGCTCGCGCTCGACGTTCGCGATCTCGCGCGCGAGCCACACCGACGGATCCACATCCACCACCAGCCCGCCCGGCCCGAAGCCGCGCTCAACCTCCACGAGCAGCGCCGTCGGGTTGCCCGCGCGGCGCACGAACGTCCCCGCGCGCCCCGAGCCCGCCCGCTCCGCGCCCCCCACCTGCGTCGCCTGCATCCCCACGATCACCGACGCCAGCTCCGCGCCCTTGCCGTCGCGCACGACGATCGACCGAGGCCGGAACGGCACGCCCGGCTCGCCCTCGGCGCCCTGAGCGTTCAGGTCCACGTCCTGCACGCCCAGGCGCGCGTAGTTCGCGGGGTTGCTCGTCTTCTCCTCGCGCACCTGCGCCTCGGCGAGCGCGATCAGCGTCTCGCGCACCTTGTCCGCGCGCACGGGAAACCGCGGCCCGCTCTCGGTGTTCTCAAGCAGCAGCGCCCATGTGCCGTCGTCGCCCCGCCTCAGCTCCGTCACGCGCGTCCCCGCCGCGCCCGGGCCCGTGATGGTGATCGATGCCGCGTCGTTCACGCGCTCGAGCAGCCCCGCGACCAGCGCCGAGCCCTGCGCGGGCGCCACCGCGGCGCTGCGCGCCCCCGAGAGCCACACCGCGCCCGCCAGGATCCCGCCCGCGCCCACCGCGAGCACCAGCAACGTTCCGGCCTTCATCGCCTCGCGCCCTCCTGCAATCGCTGCGCCTTACTTGTCGCGCGCTTCCGCGCGGATCTCCGCAAGCCGCACGCCCCGACGCCGGCCCATGCGATAGAGCCCCAGGCTCACCGCGCCCAGCGCCACGACCGCCGGCAGCAGCGCCGTGTTGACCAGCTTCACCGTCACGCCCAGCCGATCGATCTCGCGCACGCTGTCGCGCTGGATGTTCCGCAGCTCCGTGCGCGCCTTCGCCAGGTCCTGCCGGACCTTCTTGAGCTCTTCCTGCTGCTCGGGCGAGAGGATCACGCGCCCGGCATCGTCGGTGCCCGACTCGCCCCGCAGGCGCTGCAGCTCGTTGATGCGCAGCTGCGCCGAGCGGATGCGGTCGTTGACTTCCTGTTCCTTCTGCGCGCTCTTGGCCTGCGCATCGCGCCGGATGGCCTCGACGCGATCGAACGGCCGGTTGAACTGCCCGCGCGCACGCAGCCCGATCAGCCCCGTCCCCGCGCCGCTGAGGTTGTCCACCGCGTTGATCACAAAGTCGCCGTTGTCGGCGCTCTTGCTCAGCCCCAGCGACACATTCCCCAGCCGCTGCTCCTGCACCCAGAACCGATCGGCGAGCAGGTCCACATCCGCCACCAGCACCACGCTGATCCCCGAGGGGCCCGACTCCTTCAGCGACTCGACCGGCGCTTCAGGCTCGGCCGGCCTCTGACCCTCGGGCAGTTCGGGCCGGCCTTCGGGGAAGGCGGTCTGAACCTTGCCGCCCAGCCGCGCCGCGACGGTGAACTTCGAGCCCGAGGGCGTGAACTGCGCCAGCAGCCTGCGCGGGTCGGGCTGGAACTTGAGCTGGTCCTCGGCGATCAGCATCGACCGGTCCGTCGTGCGCACCAGCGGCGTGATCGTCGCGACCGGGCGCGCCGCATCCTTGTCGATCGGCATCGCGATGATCTGCCCCGGGCTCGCGAGGATCAGCCGCGAGAGGTTCGCGGTGATCGGGTCCGCGCGATCGACCTGCTCGGCGCCGAAGCCCATCCACGCGACGAACTGCACCGCCTCCTGCTGCCCGCCGCGACCGGGCACGACCACGCGCTGGCCCAGCTCCGCATCGCCCACCACCTGCCCGCGCGTCACCTCGACACCCCACGCGCTCAGCAGCTTCGAGAGATTGCTCGCGCGGTCCTTGGTGAACAGCTCGACCTGGTTCGTCGCGCCCTGAAGGTCCATCTCCGCGAGCGGATCGACAAACGCCAGCAGCTTCCCGCCCCGCAGCACGAACTGATCGATCGCCCACAGCGTGCGGTCAGAGAGGCCCTTGGGGTGCACGAGCATCAGCACGTTGACGTCGGCGGGGATCTCCTGCGCCGTCGGATCGAGCTGGCGCACGTCGTGCGTCGCCTTGATCTCGCGCATCACGATCCAGTCGCCCGTCGGGCGCGGCTGGCCCTGCACGAGCTCGAACCCGCCGTTCACAGGCAGCGTCGAGATCAGCCCCAGCACCGGGCGCTGCGTCAGCGAGAGCGAGGCGATCATCCGCGCAAGGTCATACTCGAGGAACCGCTCGTTGTTCGGGTCCAGGAACGGCAGCACCTGCTGCCCATCGACGCTGTTCACGCCGACCAGGCCCAGGAAGATCGGGTCCTCGCCGCCCGGCGCGGGCACCGCGGCAAGCCCCGCGGCATTCGCGCGGTCCTCTTCGTCGGTGAACGGCTGCGGATCGACGACCTCGAGCCTCAGCTTGCCCCCGCTGCGCCGGACGAACTCATCGAGCAGGTCGCGCACGCGCTGGGCGTGGCTTTGGACGCTGGGCGAGCCCGTCGCCGCGCGCGCGGAGTAATACAGCGTGAGCCGGATGGGCTCCGGGATGTCCTTGAGGATCTGCGCGGTCCCGGGGCTCAGCGTGTAGAGCCGATCCTGCGTGAGGTCGATGCGCCCCGCGCTTCCGAGCGACGAGAGCCCGACGCCCGCGAGCATGTTCACGCCCACGAACAGCACGCCCAGCGTGAGCGACGCGCCTGCCACCATCCAGCCCTTGCCCGAACTCATGCCTCAGGCCCCCTTCTTCCAGTCGATGAGCTGCGTGTTGATCGTCAGCGCGATGCCGATCAGCGAGACAAAGAACACCCCGTCGCGCAGGTCGATCACGCCCTTGCTGATCGCCTCAAACCGCGTCAGGAACCCGAAGCTCGCGACCGCCTTCACCACGTCCAGCGGCAGCCAGCCCCGCACCGCGTCCAGCACCGGCGCAAAGCCCATGATCAGGAACACAAAGCACACCACCACCGTCAGCACCAGCGCGATCACCTGACTGCGCGTCAGCGCGCTCAGGCACGCCCCGATCGCGAGATAACTCCCCGCCAGCAGCAGCGCGCCCAGATACCCCGCGAGGATCGCGCCGTGGTCCGGGTTGCCCAGATACCCGACCGTGACCCACACCGGGAACGTGAGCGCGAGCGCCAGCCCCGCGAACGCCCACGCCGCGAGGAACTTGCCCACCACCGCCGCGCCCGGCGTGATCGGCAGCGTCATCAGCAGCTCCAGCGTTCCCGCCTTGCGCTCCTCGGCCCAGAGCCTCATCGAGAGCGCGGGCAGAAAGAACAGGAACAGCCACGGCAGAAAGTTGAACATGGGCGCCAGGTCCGCCTGCCCACGCTCGAACAAACCGCCCAGCTGGAACGTGAACACGCCCGTCAGCGCAAGAAAAATCACGATGAACACGTACGCGACCGGCGTGGCAAAGTAACTCGCCAGCTCGCGCTTGAAGATCGGCGCCAATCCTCGCATCGCAGAACACTCCCGACCAAAGCTCTCGATCCACCCCGCCCGGCAGGCGGGGGGGGGGGGGGGCGCGCCCCCGCCCCCCCCCCCCCCCCCCGCCCCGCCCCCCCCCCCCGCCCCCCCCCCCCCGCGGGCGGGGGGGCCCGGGGGGGGGGGGGCCCCCCCACACGCCGTGAATTACGAAGGAGGAGTAGGGAGGCC
>JANRKN010000080.1:0-7314 GCA_033763435.1 Planctomycetota bacterium | reverse complement strand
CCGATGCCCGTCTTCACCGCGTGGTCGCTTGAAGCACGCTGAGCTGGGCGTGCTGGGCGAGGCTGGAGGCGATGAGGTCGGCGCCGCAGGCCGGGCCCAGGGGGCCGAACGCGGCGCGCATGGCTTCGCGCCGGGATGCGTCGGCGATCAGCGCCTCGATCACCACGCCCGGCGCCTGCGAGCCCGCGGGGGCCGGGTGCGGGTCGTTGAGCGCGGGGTTGATCAAATCGCTGCAGAGCACCGTGGCGCCCGCCTCGACGAGCACGCGCGCGTTGTGCTTCTGATGCTCGTCCTTGTGGTACGGGTAAGGCAGGAAGACCGTCGGCGTCGCGCTGGCCCACGCCTCGGCGACGTTGCCCGCGCCCGAACGGCTCACGGCCAGATCGGCGGCGCCCCAGAGCGGGCCCATGGTGTGGAAGAAAGGCTCGACGAGCGCGGGGATGCCGAGCTGCGCGTACACGGCGCGGACGGCGGCGGGGTCGGACTTGCCGCCGGTCTGGTGGATGATCTGCCACCGGCCCGCGCTGAACACGCCCCGGCGCGCGAGGCTGAGCGCGAGGTCATTGATCGACTGCGCGCCCTGGCTCGCGCCCGTGAAGAACACGACGGGACGCTCGGGGTCGAGGTTCAGAAGCTGGCGGCACGCGGCGCGGTCGCCGGGCGGGAGCGCCTCGCGGCGGACGATCGGTGGCACGCGCTGCCACGCCGGGAACGCGGGGCCCGGGTCAGCGGCGGTCAGGACGCGGTCGGCCTTATGGGCGATCCACTTGTTGGCGCGGCCCGGGGTCGCGTCGAGGTTGACCATCGTGATCGGGATCGACAGTCGGCTCGCGGCGGCGACCACCGGCGCGGCGACGAACCCCCCCATCGCGACCACATCCACACTCGGCACGCGGGGCGAGCTCAGGCCCCGGAGCACGCGCTCGGCCGCGAAGACCGAACCGGGCCACGAGCGGACGAACTTGAACAGACGCTTGGGGTGCAGCCCGAAAGGCTCGGCGGGCAAAGGCAGAAACTCGGCGCGGTTGGCGGCGAGGATCTCGGCATCCAGCGGGCGCGTGGAGCAGATGAAGAGCGTGCGGACGTTCTCGCCCAGGCGCGCGCGGAGTGCGTCGGCGATCGCCAGGCCCGGGTAAAGGTGCCCGCCTGTTCCGCCGCCGGCGAAGACGAAGGTGTGGATCGACATAGGCAGGCGCGAATGGTGAGTGACGAATCGCGGGTCGGGCAAGGCGAGCCTGACGCGCTCAGGTGGTCGAGGCGTCGGCGAGGCGGTCGGAGGGATGGCTGAGGCTGTGCGCGGTGTCGTGCTGGTGCTGGGCACGGTCGATCGCGACGAGGATGCCCAGGCAGAAGCAGGTGAGGATCCAGCCCGTGCCGCCCGAGGAGACGAGCGGGAGCGCGATGCCCTTGGTGGGCCCCAGGCCCGTGACGACGACGAGGTTGATGAGCGCCTGCAGGCCCACGGTCGCGACGATGCCGAAGGCGATGAGCTTGAGGAAGACGGAGGTTTCGCGGCGGACGATCGAGAGGCCCGCCCAGAGCATCGCGATGAAGAGCGCGACGACGATCGCGGCGCCGGCGAGGCCCAGCTCTTCGCAGAGGACGGCAAAGAGGAAGTCGGTCTGGTCTTCGGGGAGGTAGCCGAACTTCTGGAGGCCAAAGCCCAGGCCCCGGCCCATGCCCGAGCCGTCGCCGTGGATCGCGACCATGGACTGGATCATGTGGTAGCCTGACTTTTCGGCGTCGGCGTAGGGATCGAGGAAGGCGAGGATGCGCTGGACGCGGTACGGGCTCTTGACGATGGCGACAACGACGAGGGCGATGCCGGCGGGGACGAAGAGCAGAAAGTGCCAGAAGCGCGCGCCGCCCGCGAGAAGGACGAGACAGGCGACGAGAGCGACGAGCGCGCCGGTGCCGAGGTCTTCGATGACGATGGCGCCCGAGACCGCGCCGACGGCGATGAGCGCGGGGATCAGGCCTTTCCAGAACGAGGTGAGGACGCTGGCGCGAGCCGCGGCGTACCAGGCCATCAGGACGATGAGCCCCCACTTGACGATTTCGCTGGGCTGAACGGAGACGCCGCCGCCGGAGGCATCGGAGCCCAGGCCCGGGATGGGAAGGACGAGCCAGCGGTGCGAGCCGTTGACCTCGCGACCGATGACGGGTGCGTAGACAAGGGCAAGGAGGACGACGAACACGCCGCTGGCGATGTAGACCGGCGTGAGCGAGGCGGGCTCGGAGTTGGGTCCCCGCCAGCCGACGAGGGCGTCGGCCCAGGCGCGGATCGGGAGCAGCGCGGAGAAGGCGAGCGCGGCCAGGGCGATGCCCATGTAGGCGGTGGAGCGAGAGAAGATGATCGCGTGGGGCGAGACGGCCTTGAGGGCTTCGCCGGTGCCCGCGGGGGCGACGCGCATGCCGGCGGAGTTGACCATGACGACGCCGACGGTCAGCAGACCGAGCGCGCAGAGGGCAATGACATGGCCGGCGCGGAGCATGGGTAAGCCGAGGGTATCGGCGAAATCCGCGCGGGGGCTGGAAGATCGGGCGGTCGGGGCTTGGGGAACAAAGACGGGCCGAACCGTGAGGTTCAGCCCGCGAGGTTCAGCCCGGGTGGGTTGCGTGGGATGGTTCGAGTTCAGCAGCCCTGGTCGAAGCGGCCGAGGTAGAGGACGTAATCGTCGGAGTCGACGAAGCCGGAGTTGTCAAAGTCGGCCGTTGCGGGGCAGTTGGGGTCGGCGCCGAAGGTGCCCCGGCCCTCGCCGACGCAGCCGCGGTCGAACGCGTCGAGGTAGGCGACAAAGTCATCGGCATCGACGAAGCCTGAGCCATCGAAGTCGGCGGGGCACGGGCAGCCGGACCGGCCGCAGAAGGTGGTGAGGCGGACGACGTTGGAGTAGGCCTTGCCGGCGGGCGCGGCGGGGTCGTCGACTTCCCACTGGAGGAAGACGTTCTGCCCGCCCTGGAAGACGTGAGCGGCCAGGGGCCAGTGGAAGGTCGCCAGGCCCGTGCCCGCGCCGACGCCCACGGCCGCGACGTCGCCATAGGTCCGCGCGGGGGTGATGCGTCCGTTCGCGGGCGGAGCAAAGGAGACGAGCAGGCGGGCGGGGGCGCCGCCGAGCGCGGCATCGAGGCCCACGCGGAAGTCGCGGTTGCCGATCATCGCGGGGTCGGCGGCGATGACGCGGGGGATGACGCCGCCGGTGCCGGCGACACCGCCGTTGAGGTTGACGGGGCGCAGGTCGGCGCGCTCGCCGAAAATCGTGGGCTTGTCGAACGGGAAGGTCTGCGACTGGACGCGCGGGTCGGTGAGGGCGTTGGCCAGGAAGTCCTGGAGCGCGGGCGCGACCTGCGGCGGGACGTTCACGTTGTTCATCACCGGGTCGCGGTTGTCGGGGAACTGGGGCGCAGCGCCCGGCGCGCGGGCGTAGAAGCGGATGACGTCGGTCAGGTTGTTGAACTGACCGTTGTGCATGAACGTCGCCTTCAGGCCCACGTTGCGCAGGCCCGGCACCTTGAAGCGCCCGCGGTCGGCCGGGTTGCCCGTGACGAGCTGCCGGCCCAGATCCTCGCCCGGCGGACGCAGACCGACGTTGCGGAACGTGTGATTGGTCAGCAGGTCGCCCGCATGGCAGACGTTGCAGTTGCCGGCGTTGAAGGCGTTGAGGCCCTGCTGCTGTCCGGGGGTCAGCGCGTTCTGCTGGCCCGCGAGGAAGCGATCGAAGGGCGTCTGGTCGGAGATCAGCGTGCGCTGGTAGGCGGCGAGCGCGAAGGCGATGCGCCGGGCGGTGATGGCCGAATCGCCGAACGCAGCCTGGAAGAGTTCGGGGTACGTGTCGCGCGCGGCCAGAGCGCTTGAGACATCGGCGGGGATGTTCGTCGCAAGGTCCAGCGGCTTGACGCGCGCGAGCTTGGCGGTGATGGCTGGCCAGTCGTACGAGGGGTGGGCCATCTCGACGGTGTTGACCGGGGGCTGGACGGACTGGCTCTCGAGGGCGCCTCCGACGGCGATCGCGACCTGGCCCGTCTGTGGGTCGATGAACTGGCCCGAGGCGCGGCCATCCCAGAAGAGCTGAGGCGCGAAGGCGACATTGATGTTGGGCTGCGAAGCGCGCGGCGTGATCTGAGCGTTGGTGCCGAAGGTCGTGCTGCGGACGAAGTTCGCGCCCGCGTCGGCCATGATGACGCCCGGCGAGCCGAGGATGTCGTCGGGCGTGTTGATGAGGCCGTCGAGCCCCGGATGGCGGGCGATGCGCGGATCGGCGCCGGCGCGGCCCGGGATGTGGCAGGAGACGCAGGCCACGGCGTTGTTCGAGGCGAGCTGCTCGTCCATGAAGAGCACTTTGCCGAGCACGCACTTGGCCTCGGTCGTCGGATTCTCGACGGGCGTGGGGACGGGCGGGAGCGCGAAGGAGAAATGGGCCGCGAGGAGCACGCCCGCGATGAGCGAGGGCAGGCCGATCGTCAGACCGGCGAGTGCAACGCGCGCGCGGGGCGTGTGAGGGGCCGGGTCGGCTGGGGCGTCGGGTCGGGTCTGATCAGGCATGGGCGTTCTCCGCGGGCCGGGCACGAGCACCCCGGCGCGGAAAGTGGAACGCCCGGGAAGGTGACGGCTTGCTGAGGGTCGCGGAAAAGTCCTGAGAACCGGCGGAAGCGACTCGGGGGGCCGGGGAAAGCGCGGTGAGGCTGGGCAAGCGGACGTTGCCCCAAAGCAAGGCGGGCTCTCCGAGGTGGAGAGCCCGCGCGGGAAGTCAGGTTGCGTGCGGCGATCAGGCGGCGTCGCGGATGTTGGTGCGCTTGCCGTTGGGCAGTTCGACGCCGGCGTAGACGGGCGCGGCGGGCTGGACGTGCGTGCCGGGGATGGCGCCGTTGGTCGGATACTGGTTGTTGATGTTGGTGTTATAGCCGTTGGTGTAGCCGTTGATGGGGTTGCCGGCGGGGACGTTCGTGGGGATGAAGTTGGTGGGGTAGAGGTTGGTGGGATAGAAGTTGACCGGGTTCACGAAGCCCTGGACGTTCGAGGGGACGAACGCGTTCGGAAAGACGTTGCCGGGGTAGAAATTGCCCGGGAAGAAGTTGGTGGGGAGGAAGTTGGTGGGGAGGAAGTTGGGCGAGTTGAACGCGTTGAAGGGCTGGGTGAAGAAGCCGTTGGTGGTGAAGGGGTTGAAGGCCTGGGTGTTCCAGCCGAAGGGCTGGCCGTTGGTCCAGTTGTTGTTCCAGATGTTGTTCCAGCCGTTGGTCCAGTTGTTGGGAGTGTTGTTGACGAAGGAGGTATTGGGGAACTGGCCGAAGTTCTGGCCGAAGTTCTGGCCGAAGTTCTGGGCGTAGTTCTGGCCCGCGAACTGATTGACGTACTGATTCACGTACTGCGCGACGAACTGCGAGGTGTACTGCTGGATGAAGTTCTGGACGGTCTGGATCGCGTTCTGGGCGATGGTGGCGGTGATGGCCTGAATCGTCGAGAAGGGAATCGTCGTGCCGGTCGGGAAGGTGTTGTTGAAGGTGTTGGTCGGGAAGCCGCTGAAGGTGTTCTGGGTGTCGGCGTTGACAAAGCCGGGGAAGAAGCCGCCGAAGAAGTTGGGGACGAAGCCGTTGGTGAAGGTGCCCGGGTTGAACGCGTTGTTGAAGGCGTTGTTGAAGCCGGGGATGAACGTGCCGTTCTGCATGGAAATCCTTTCCTGATGGGCTTGGCCCTCGGTACGCCGGGGGCCAGACGAGACAGCGACCGCGTCCGACGTCGGGCGCGGGAGAGAAACGCGGGTGGAACGAGCGCGCGATGCTTTGGTGCGGCCTTTGGTGGGGCCTGAGGCAACGGCGCGGACGGGTTTCAGGCGTGCGGTGCGCGGCTGGCCGGCGGGGACCTGTGGACCCGGTGGGGCGGCTGCGGCTTTGGAGCGGGGGCGTCTGGGCACAGGTCGATGGGTGGGGACAGAAACTCGGACGGCAAAGTCCCCGCAATCGGGGTGCCGAAGCGTGGAGCCCGGAACCCGGGATGAGTGAGATCGGCCCAAGGCCGGGGTGACTTTGGGCCTGAGGGCGGATCGGGCCGAAAGGAGAAGGCAGGTGCTGGCCGGGCCGGGGTTTGGACGGCTTTGGAGGGGAACCCAGACGGCGGGACAGCGTCACAAGTGAGCGCAGAAGGTGCCTTGGGTGCAACGCCGGGATGGGTTCGGGCGTTGAATCCGGAGCTTGGGGCCGCGGGTCGCGCGGCGGGCGGTCGAAGGAAGGACAGACCATGAAGCGGACGAACATCACGGCTGGTCGGGCATGGCAGGTTCTGGCGCTCGTCGGCGCGGTCGCGACGGCGACCCCCACGCTCGCTCAGGGCGTGCCCAGCAAGAGCACCCCCCCAACCAACCCCACCCCCGCGCCCGCATCTCCCGCGCAGCTGCCCGAGCCGCTGACGCCCGCCCCCACCACCGCCCCCACGACCGCGCCCGGGAAGCTCCGCGAGAGCGAGCGGACCAAGTGGGTCTTCCGCGCGACGGGCAACGAGAAGCGCGACGCGCTCGCGCGGCTCATGAAGCCGGTCACCGTGGAGTTCAAGGAGCAGACGCTCGAGACGGCGCTGAACTACATCGTCGAGATCACGGGCGCCGAGTTCGACATCCTGTGGCTCGATGACCGCAACACCGAGGGCCTCGACAAGCAGGCGCAGATCAATCTGCGTGCGAAGAACGTGACGGCGCTGACGCTGCTGGAGCGGACGCTCGAGAAGGCCGCGGAGGTGCAGGGCATCCGCGGCGGAGCGACGTGGCAGATCACGAGTGCGGGCGAGGTGCAGGTCGGGCCCAAGGAGCGCCTGAACAAGTACCGGCGGATCGAGATCTACGACATCAACGATCTGCTGATGACGATCCCGGACTACACGGACGCGCCCGACTTTGACATCACGCGGGCCGCGCAGAGCGGCGGCGGTGGCGGCGGGCGCGGTGGTGGCGGCGGAGGCGGTCAGTCGCCCTTTGGCGGCGGCGGAGGCCGGAGCGGCGCGGGCGGGCAGGGCAACGAGGACGTGCGGCCGCGGAGCGAGCGTGCCGAGGAACTCAAGAACCTGCTGCAGGACCTCGTCGAGCCCGATCAGTGGACCGACCGCGGGGGCAACGGCGGTTCGATGCGCTACTACGAAGGCACGCTGATCGTCAACGCGCCCGACTACATGCACCGCGAGCTGAACGGATACCCCTTCTGGCCCAGCGAAGAGACGAACAAGAAGGTGGTGAAGGGCCGTCGGTACACGACGTTCGACATGAGCGTCGGCTTCGCCGCGGTCGTGGGGTACGAGTCGTTCGAGACCTCGGGCGGCGCGGCGGGCGGGGG
>JANRKN010000079.1:0-4437 GCA_033763435.1 Planctomycetota bacterium | reverse complement strand
GGCGATATCGACAACACCGGGCGCAACGCTTGGCCGTTCTATCGCGCGATCATCGACGCGAGCTCGCTGAACCAGGCCGTGGACCCGACGACCAACGCGCGGCGCACGCCGGGCGGCAAGGTCCAGCCGCGCCTGCTGCTGGAGAACACCACGCAGAACCTGTTCAACGGCTCGGCGGACCTCGAAGTCGCCGACGTCGACCGCGTGCCGGGCTTTTCGACCAAGCTCGATCTCGACGAGGTGCGCGGGCGCGACCGCTCCTCCGGCGAAAGCAACAACTGGGCCTTGGCCTCGAGCGCCCGCGA
Source organism: Planctomycetota bacterium (assembly GCA_033763435.1). GTDB lineage: Bacteria > Planctomycetota > Phycisphaerae > Phycisphaerales > UBA1924 > JANRKN01. The sequence continues at coordinate 4,132 of JANRKN010000079.1, read as the reverse complement.
CAGCATCGACGTGACCAACGCAGACCGCTCCAGGCGGGGCCTCTCGGCCCGTGCGATCAACGTCTTCGGCATCGAGGCCCAGCCGGTCATCACCGAAGTCACCACGTTCGTCGTCTACGCCGACTGGACCGCCTTCGCGGGCACGCCGGGCGACCTCGAAGCCGTGGACTCGCCCGTCACCATCAACGGCAGCCTCGACCCGAGCAACCCGGACATGCTCGCCAAGGCGTTGGTGGTGCAGATCGCCAATCCGTTCGACTATCCCATCCGCCTGGACCTGTTCCAGTTCCAGATGGGCACGCCGACGCGTGTGACCTCGGGCGGCGTGACGCGCGCCGAGTACTTCGGCCCGCGCTTTGCTTTCCCGGCCGACCAGGAGCTCGCGCCCGGCGAGAGCAAGAACTATCTGTACATCGTTCAGGGCGTCAACGGCCCCACGGCCGACGTGGAGAACTACCTGAGGAGCACGGACCGCATCGGGACCGTCGCGGGCACCCTGGTGCCGACCTGGACCGTCGGCGACCGCTTCATGCCCGACAACATCACGACCTTCACGACCAGCGACCAGGGCGGAACGATCCAGTGGCCCTCGGGCGATGCGCGCTTCGGCGCGCAGGTCGCGCCTCCGACCACCGCGCTGCTGTGGAAGCTTGTGAAGCAGGACGACCCGACCACGCCCGTGCGCGACGAGTTCTGGATGCTGGCCGACCGTCTGCGCGATCCGATGACGGCCCGTCGCGACCCCTCGGGCGCGAGCGAGCTCAACGCGGGCCGCGCGACTTGGGGCCGGCGTCTGCCCTCGACCCAGAACGCGGTCAACGGCACGCTGGCGGGCCCGGACCCGCTGGACCCCAACTTCCTGTCCACCGACGATCCGAAGGACAACACCGGCTACACGATGCTGCTCTGGGGCTCGGTGCGCCGTCCACCTCAGGAAGTCTTCAAGGACGGCAACAACAACGACGCGGTGTGGGCGAGCGCGTCCGATGGCGTGCCCGCGTGGGCGCTCGAAACGCGCACGGTCCCCGAGCCGGCGGGCACGCTGAACCTCGATCAGCCCCGCCAGATCAGCCGCAACATCGCCTACTGCGATGGGCAGGCCGTCGACGACCTCGCGTCGCTCACCAAGGCAATGTTCACCCCCAGCGCACCCTACAACAACGCGGCGACCGGGACCGCTTCGCAGTTCGGCTGGCGGCAGCTCTTCGCGACCCCCGCGCCGCTCGTCGGCGGCATGATCTTCGACTCGCGCTACCCCGGTGAGACCGGCAACGGGCTCATCCAGCCCGGGTTCGAGCTTCCGATCCGTCAGTCGGCGCTGAACAAGGGCCAGCCCTCGGACTCGACGTACACGCAGCTCTCGGCCATCCGCCGGATGCCCCCGACGCGTCTGCTGCTGCCTCTGTTCAACAACCGTGCGTTCTCCGTGGGCCCGACCTCGTCGCGTCTGCGCGTGACGGACATGCTGCTGCCGCTGGCGGTAAGCCCGTACCAGGACGCCGAGGCGCGGATCATCGCGTCGGGCGCGGGGACGTTTGACGTGGTGGAGGAGGCCGTCGACCGCGAGTGGACGACGACGACCGAGGCCTTTGCGATGAGCCTTCCCTACGACCGTCGGCGCGACCCGCGGTACTCGTCGGTGGGCTCGTCGGACGTGTACAACCCGAGCGACCCGCAGGTGGGCACGTCGCCCACGACGCCGGGCCGGGAAGAGAAGCTGGATGACTATCACCCGCAGGCCGACCGCGGCTTCCCGGGCGACATCATGGAGGACGTCGGCAGCGCGCTCGACCGCGGGCGACTGAAGCTTGATGCGTTTGTGCCGTTCATCGACCGCGGGAATGGATCGAGCCAGGGCGCGGACGGCGTGTTCAACGTCGCGATCGTGGCGGCCGCGGCGAACGTGAGCGACGAGGTGCGCGGGCTTGGGATCCCGATGGCGCTGACGGTGTTCGAGCAGTTCCGGACGCTCCGTCGCGAGGGGCTGGGCGATGCGGGGGCGAACGCGCCGCCCGCGCCGTACCGCTTCGCGCGGCCCCGGCGCGCCCAAGGCTTGGCGCTGCTGCCGGCGGGTCTGGATGGCCCGGCGGGTTCGCTGACGCGGGCGGTGCCGGGGCTGGTGAACCTGAACACGGCCTCGCTGCCGGTGCTTCGGGCGCTGCCGCTGCTCTCGCCGAGCGACTGGGCCTCGGGCGCTGAAGGGCTGATCGAGTGGCCCCTTCGCGGGACCAGCGAGTACCCGACGCAGTTCGGGCAGTTCCCCGACGTCGCGGCGACGCTGATGGCGTACCGCGACCTCGCGCCCGCGCGCCTGCGCTCCAACGCGGCGCCGAGCATCTGGACCGGGGGAGATTCGCCGCGCTTTGCGGACTTCAAGCCGACCGGCGATTGGAGCAACAACACCAACCGCGGCACCCGCGTGCTGCTCTCGGCGACCGACGCGCGTGAGCGCACGGCCGGCGTCGCGGGCCTGATCGATCAGCCCGGCCTGCGATCGATCGGCGAGGCGGGCCTGGCCCGCATGGTGCGCGATACGGGCACAGCCTCGGGCCGGAACTATGCGTTCGAGCGCAACGCCAACAACATCGATCATCTGGGCCAGCTCGCCGAGCCTCGGGATGCGAATGAGTTCAACAATGCCGATCAGGGCCAGCAGCGGGACGCGTTCGGGTTCCCGCGCGAGAACAGCGTCGCGCGCTTCGACCGTGACCCGGGGTCATCGTCGGCGCTGTTCCGCACGAACTCGACGACCGCGAGCACGATGCCGCGGCGTGCGGCCACGCTGACGCGCGGGTCGTACCTCGACAAGCTCGAGACGCTCGCGGCGCTCTCGAACGTGACGAGTGTGCGGAGCGACGTGTTCGCGGCATGGTTCGTGGTGCAGGGCTATCAGCGGGGCGACGTGGAGCGGATCCGCTCGCCGCTGGACCCGCTTGTGCCCAGCTTCCAGAAGCGGTATCTGATGATCTTCGACCGCTCGAACGTGACGCAGGCGGGACAGAGGCCGCGGGTGATCCTGTTCCGCGAGGTCCCGATGTAAGGCCGGGGCGTTGCAAGGAATCCTGACACCGAACCAGTCCCCCGCAGGGCCGATCCCTGCGGGGGATTGTGTTTCTGGGGGCGGTGAGGTCGGCAACGGCTGCGCAGCGGGAGCAGGTCCGGAAACAAACAGTCCCCTTGAGAGGGAGGGTGGGCGGTTTTCTGGATCCACGACCAAGCCGATGCGAAGGCTGGAATGTCTCGCGGGTGCGGCCCCTAGTGCGCTTCATTGCGCGGTGTGCCGCAGGCGGCCCGTGGGATCGGATTTCCGGGCTCGGTGGGCGGTCGAAAGGCCGCCCACCACCCGGGTTCTTCGTGGCGAGTTCTTTGGGCCAGGCGCTTTGGGCCGGGACTTTGCCACCTCTGCATTTGGACCGCCCGGCGATCAGCGATCGGGTTCGCACGCCGCTCGGCCCATACAGTGGGCCAGAGCAGGGTGTAGCTCAGCTTGGTAGAGCGTGTGGTTTGGGTCCACAAGGTCGCAGGTTCGAATCCTGTCACCCTGATTCGCGTTTACTCGATGCCAGCCGCGGCGAAGAGATCTCGCATGAATTCACCCTTGGCCTCCGCGTAGCGCTCGCGGTCGTTGACGAAGCGCGCGGCCAGCGTGGTCTTCAGCTCGGCGTAGCGCTGCGCGAGGTCCGCACGCGCGCGGAGCGTGTCTCGCACGGCGAGGTGTCGGCGTGCCTCGCGCGAGGTTTCCAGCAGCATGTGGGCGTGGTGCGAGCGGGGCGAGCCGCGCACGAAGAAATGTCGGCCCGCGATGCCGAAGTCGCCCGCGTACCAGTAGCCCAGCGCGCGCATCGGCTCGACACAGGCAAAGCCTGCCTCGTGCGAGCGAAGGATCGGGGGCAGATCGATTACGGGCTTAGCGATCAGGCCCGGCACCGACGTGCTGCCGATGTGCTCGACGCGCTCCAGTGCGTGCGCACAGGCGTGAAGGATGCGCTGCGCCTCGCGCTGCCCCTCGGCGAGCCACGCGGGATCGTGGGGCAGCAGCACGATCGGCTCGGGGGAACGCCAGAGATGCTCGGGGTCGGGCGTGGGGCGCGGCGTATGGGCCATGCGAGAGAATATGTTCGGCAATGCCGCG
>JANRKN010000078.1:0-12042 GCA_033763435.1 Planctomycetota bacterium | reverse complement strand
GATCGCGCCCGGCGGGCTTGCGCGCGGGCGGGTGCGAACGATCCGCCGATGCCCGAGCTGCCCGAGGTTGAATCGCTGCGCCGGTCACTCGAGCCGCTGGTCCTCGGCCGGCGGGTGCTGCACGCCACGCCGCCCCGCAAGGCGCTGCACGTTCGACCCGCTTCTGGCCCCGCCCGCCTCACGCCTGCCGATCTCCTCGAAGGCCTCACCATCACCGCGACCGCCCGCCGGGGCAAGCAGCTCGCGCTCCTCACCAGCGCCGGCGCGGCGCTCGTCGTGCACCTGGGCATGTCGGGCCAGCTCCTGCACCTTGCGCCGGGCGTGAAAATCCCCTCGCCCCGCACGCAGCCCGGCAAGCACCTCCACGCCCGCTGGGCGCTCGACGACGGCTCGCTCCTGCTCTTCCGCGACCCGCGCCGATTCGGAGGCTTGGTCCCCTTCCCCTCGCGCGGGGCACTCGACGCGCACTGGTCGGGCACGCTCGGCCCCGACGCGCTCACCATCACCGACGACGAGCTGCTCGCGCGGCTTGGCTCTGTCCGCGCGATTAAGGCGCTCCTGCTCGATCAGTCCGTGCTCGCGGGCGTCGGCAACATCTACGCCGACGAATCCCTCCACCGCGCCCGCATCCACCCCGCTACCCCCGCCGACCGGCTCACACCCGCCCAGGCCCGGGCCCTCGCGGGCGCCCTCCGCTCCGTGCTCGCTCAGGCGGTCGACCTCCGCGGCTCCACCCTCCGCGACTACCGATCAGCCCAAGGCGAGCCCGGCAGCGCCACGGCCCTCCACCTCGTCTACGGCCGGGCCGACCAGCCCTGCCTCGCCTGCGGCACGCCCATCGCCTCAGCCCCCCTCGCCCAGCGCACCACCGCCTGGTGCCCCCGCTGCCAGCCTCAGCCCTGAAACCCGCCGTCTATTCCGCAATCCGCGACCCGAGCGGCCCTTGCGCTCAACTGAACATCCCCGCAGAGGCCTCCGTTCGTCGGCTGACTAGGGTGATTGGGCACCGATTCGGACCATTTCCGCAGGTTTTCCACATTCACCCCGGGTATTTCCGCCCTCCACTATCCAGAATGTGCTCGAGGGCTCGGAAAGTCCTCTCTAAGAGAGAAAAGAGAAAGACATCGTCGTCATAGAAACAAGCCCTGTCGGACTGTGGACAAGCCGCGGCAGATCACGCTAAGTTCATTCAGAGCAGATACTTCGGACGACCCTGGCCGCGTGAAAAACTGTCGGCCGCCTGTCGGTAAGGGCGCACAAAGGTGTCGTCTGTCCCCCCGACAGGCGAACGCCCCAGAAAACCGCGGCAAAAACTCAAGTTTGTCGTCGCTTACCGGCACACTTTGCACCGACTATCCACAATCGCTGCCGACAGGCATCCCAAGTCCGCTTTCAGATCGACGACCGATCAGCCCACAGTTCTCCACACCGCGCAGCGAACAACCTGTCGACTGTCGGGACAACTTGTCGGCAGCGTGGGCGTGTGGTTCGGGCTCAGCGTGGTTCCATGGCGACGCCGCCGGCCGCGGAATTGAGCGTGCCGACGACGCGGATGGTCCCGGGCCCCTTGCTTGCGGGCAGGGCGAGCTGATCTTCGAGGGTGCGGATGAGCAGGTCGAACTCGCCGTCCTCGCCGCGCTTGGCCTCGATGGTCTTGATCGCGTGCATGACCGTCGTGTGGTCGCGGTTGCCGAAGTGTCCGCCGATCTCTTCGAGCGAGTGGCGCGTGAGCTTGCGGATCAGGTACATGCAGACCTGGCGCGGGAGCGCGACGGACCGCTGCCGGCGTTTGCTCTGGAGGTCGACCAGGCGGATGCGGTAGAACTCGGTGACCGCGCCGATGATCGCCTGCACCGCGACCTCGGCGCCCGTGCTCCGAGTGGGCATGCCCAGGATCGACTGCGCGAGCTCGAGCGTGATGGGCCGGCCTTCGACGCTGGACTGGATCTGCAGGCGCGTGATGGCGCCTTCGAGCTCGCGGATGTTCGAGTCGATGCGATGGGCGACGAACTCGGCGACGTCGTTGGGCAGCGCGATACCGCGCAGGCGCGACTTGTTCTTCAGGATCGCCGCGCGCGTCTCAAAGTCGGGCGGATCGATCTTCGCGACCAGGCCCCACTTGAAGCGCGAGACGAGCCGATCCTCGAGATCGGGGATCTCCTCAGGCGGCGCGTCGCTGGAGAGCACGATCTGCCGCTGCGACTGGTACAGCGCGTTGAACGTGTGGAAGAACTCTTCCTGCGAGCGCTCGCGGCTGGTGAGGAACTGGATGTCGTCGATGATCAGCACGTCCACATCGCGGAAGCGATGGCGGAACTGGACCATCTGCCCGGCCTGCACCGCATCCATGAACTGCGTGATGAACGCTTCGCACGTGAGGTACGCGATGCGCGCGCCCGGGCGATGTTCGAGGATCCGCAGGCAGACCGCCTGCAGCAGGTGCGTCTTGCCCAGGCCCACCCCGCCGTGGATGAACAGCGGGTTGTACGCCCGGCCGGGGTTCGACCCCGCGGCCTGCGCCGCCGCGTGCGCGAGGCGATTGCCCGGGCCCACGACAAACTGCTCGAACGTGTAGTCCGGATTCAGCGCGGGGATCTCGGGCGCCTCGGCCGACGCCGCGGGCACGATCCGAAGCCCGGGCGCGCCATTGAGATGCTTGCTCTCGCCCGCCGCGGGCGCGCTCGCCGACATCGCCTGCGCGACAGCCTTGGGCTCGGTCATCGCGAAGCTGGGCATCGTCGGCACGTTCGCGCGGTCGGCCTCGCCCAGGTTCACGGGCGGCTCGCCCAGCACGCCCAGGCCCTCGGCGCGGTCCTCAGGCCCGAGGAAGCGGACCGACAGCAGCCGACCCGACGCCGTGCGCGCCGCGTCGTTGAAGGGCTCGGCGCACTGACGCTTGAGATAGTCGCGATGGACCGCCGAGTGGGCGCGCAGGTGCATCGCCCCGCCCGTGATGCCCAGGGGCTCGAGCTCTTCGAACCACTGCCGACAGAGCGGCGCATGGTTCTTGCGCAGGTACGCGAGCATGCCCGCCCAGATGGCGCGATCAGGGTCCGTCATCGATCACTGCTCACAGGCCCAGAGGACAGCCGCATTCCACCCACCCCACCCGCCCCACACTCACCGTCGCTGACCGCGTGCGAGCCGCAGAGCTGAGATGGGATTCGGTGTGCATCGGACGCTCCGAAAGAACCTCGCGCCGAACGAGAGGCGAGTCGCTGAACGTACCGGGGCGTGGGCCGCGAGTCAACCACCAAGCGGCAAACAGTCGGCAAACGGGCGGCAAACTCGCGCACGCTCACGCCGCACACATTCTCGGGCATCACGCTGCGCGCACAATCGTGATCGCGATTCTTCGTGCGTTCCCGGCGCCGAGCGAGTATCGTGGGTCCGCGGCGCGCATTGGGGCGCGCTGCGTCCGTTGGGGGTTGGGCCCGCGCGGTGACACGCGCGCGCCCGTGATGGGGAGGGCTGGGGATGATCACGTCATCGCGTCGTGTCGGTTGGTTGTTGTGCGCGCGGCATGCCCCCATGGGTGGTGTGCTGCTCGCGATGCTCATCATGCTCGGGGGATGCGTGGGCGGCGCGGAGCTCGCGCGGGTCGAACGCGCGGTCGACGAGCTCGCGCGGCAAAGTCGAGAGCAGGAGGCGCGATTCCGGAGCTGGGCGAGCGATTCCCAAGGTTCCGCCGATCAAGCGGTTACAATCGAGGCCGAACGCGCTTCCGTCCGCGCCGGTGAGCGGGCTCGCGCGCTCGAGGACGCCCGATCGCAGCTCGCGGCGCTGCGCGAGCAGGACGCCGAGTCGGCGTCGGAGCTGGGGCGTTTGCTCGAGACGCTGGCGCCGCTGGCCTCGGGCGGTGGAACGGTTGGAGGATTGGGCAGCGGCGTTTGGGGCTTGGGAGGGATGTTGATCGGCGCGGGGGTGTGGGGCATCGCGCGGGGCTGGGCGGTGCGTCGGGGTTTGGATCGGGTCGGTCGGGCGCTCGAGGCCGCGGCGAGCGAAGAGCCGGCCGTGGCGCAGGCGCTCCGCAAGCGGCGTGAGGACTTGGGCCTCATCCGATCGGCGGGTGTTCGGCGAATGCTGGAAGCGCCCGCGGAAGAACTCGTGCCCGGGCGCCAACGTTTGGAGGCCGGGGCGTCCGCCGGGTATCGTGAGTCGAACCGCCATCCGGCCGATTAAGAAAGACAGACCCGAGATCGTCGGCACAGAAAGGATCAGGATGCGCAGGCGTGGCTTCACCCTCATCGAACTGCTGGTCGTGATCTCCGTGATCACGCTGCTGATCGGCATCCTCATGCCCGCGCTCGGCGGCGCGCGCGAGAGCGCCCGTCGGCTCAAGTGCCTCACCAACCTCAAGGGCCTCGGCACCGCCTTCCAGCTCTACCTCAACGACTCGCGCGAGATCATGCCCTACGTGCTCCCGCTCCAGGAGTCCCGCCCGGGCGACTCGGGCAACGACAGGAGCCTGCTCGACCTGCTCGCCAACTACGTCGACGCGCCCAAGCCCGTCGAAGAGGCCGACGGGTACTACAAGTCCACCGATCCCTACGTGTGCCCGAGCGACCGCCAGTCCACCGATGCCGCGAGCGATTTCCGCCCCGCGTGGCAGGTCTTTGGCACGAGCTACGAGTACTTCCCCGGCACGCTGATGGTCTTTGCCGAAGCGCAGCTCCTGGTCGCTGACCCCGCGCAGGCGATCAGCCGCGCGTACCAGCCCAGGCGCTGGCCCGTGCTGCTCGACGGCAGCGGCTGGCACCGACTCCGCGCGGGCAACGCCACCAAGCAGAACATGCTGGTCTACGGCGAGTGGCGCGCGGACTGGCTCGTGCAGCCCTCGCCCGAGGACTATCAGCAGTTCTTCCAGGAAGTCGCCCGCACCAACCCGCCCAAGCCCCGCTGAGTTCTCTTTGGAGTGTTCCGCATGTCGACGCAGTTCGAACCTCTTCTCGCCGGCGTGGACCAGACCCAGGCGGTCAAGGCGCCCAGGCCCGACGTGCTTACACGCCTGCGCGAATCCTGGCGCGCGCAGATGGCGGACCCCAAGCGCGCGAAGAAGATCCGGCGCGCGGGGCTGATCTCGGGCGGCGTGCTCGCGCTGGGCCTGGGCGTGGGCTTGTTCCTCTGGCTCCGACCCGTGCCGCAGCCCGACTATCTGAACGACCCGCTCGATGACGTGCTCAACTTCACGCTGCTGACCGACGAGTTCAACAACCTGCCGGTGGGCGAGCGGCTGAAGCTGATCGGCGACCTGCGCAAGCGCCTGGGCAGCATGACCTCGGGCGATTCGGCGATGATGGCGGCGTTCGCGGCGGGGATCATGGGCGCGGCGCGCGAGCAGCTCGAAGAGAACGCCTCGAAGCTCGCGCTGGACATGATGGATCAGTACGCCGTGAAGTACTCGCGCGTCCCCGAGGAAGACAAGACCAAGTTCCTCGAAGACTCGTACATCGACCTGGTCGAGACGCTCGAGGCCGTCGGCGGCGTCACGCGCCCCAAGACTCGCGAAGAACGCCTCGCCGACGCCAAGCGCGATGCGCAGCGCCAGGAAGACCGCATCCGCAGCCGCGACCGCGAGACCACGGGCGAGTTTGCCGGGCGCGGGTTCGGATTCCTCGCCGAGACCGTGGGCCAGCAGTCGAGCGTGCACCAGCGCGGCCGGCTTTCGGGCTACATGCGCGACCTCGGACGCCACTTCCGCGGCGAGGACGTGAACACCGGCAAGCCCAAGTAACGCCCACGCTCTACGCGCGATCGCCGTCGGCTCGGCGAGCCGCCCGATCCACAGGCCTGATGCCTCGTGCGCTCAGCACCCGACTTCGAACGCGGCGAGGTACGCGACGAAGTCATCGACGTCGACGAACCCGGACTGATCAAAGTCCGCGCTCTTGACGCAGCCGGGGTTGGGGCCGAAGACATCGAGCGCACCCCCGAGGCTGGTCACCATCGAGGACCCTCCGAGTTCAAGGGTGGAAGTCGACGGAGTACGCAGATCCCCCGAACTCCGCAGCGCGAGGGAGCGGCCGAGAGTGTTGAGCGTTCCCATTGTCCGCCACGCAGCCTCCGTTGCGGAGACCTGCTGACCGCTGGTGGCGGGAAGCAGCGCCGCGGCAAGTGTCGGGTACGACACGCCCGTGACCTCGTTGTATGCAAGCGAGAAGTCATCGGCGGGCACATCGAAGGTCCACGCCGAGCCTTGGCCGGAGTTGACGCCGACGTCATCGAGCGGTACCCCGACGATCATGGTGTCGCCGTCGATGGCGACGGCGTGGCCAAACCGATCGCTCGCGGCGCCGGACGGCTGGACTACCTGCACGGGCGTCGAGCGCTGGGCAAGGGCGGGCGCCGCGGCGAGCGTGAGGGCGGCGAGCGAGGTGAGCCAGGGGGAAAGCGCGGTACGAAGCGTGGGAGACCTTTCCTCCGATGACCGCCGACGAGGAACCCTGCCGGCGAAGTAAACCACGAGATTGCCCGAAACCCCAGAGCGCTCCAAGCACAACCCGACGAATCGGTGGGCGTGCCCGGGGAGTTCTCGCTCCGCGCAGGCTTGGGTTCCCGATCGGGCCCGGCGGCGGCGCGCGTTCACATCGGTGTGACAAGCTCGACCAGCAGCGGGCGGTGGTCGGAGCCGAACGAGTCGGTGTCTTCAGAGAGCACGAAGCCCTCGGGCTGCGCGCTGAACTTCGGCGCGGGGCGGCCCGGCGGCGCGGGCTCGCGCAGCGTCGAGAATCGCGTGACCATCACGCCCGGCGAGACGAGCACGTGGTCGATCGCCGCGCCCACGGGCCCGAGGTTGGGCGGAAACGTGGGCTCAAAGTTCAACGCCGGGCGCGTGAGCGTCAGGCCCGCGCGCGTGAGCACGCGCGTGCGCCGGGCGGATTCGGTGCTGTTCAGATCGCCCGCGAGCACGACGGGAAAGTGCTGGAGCATGTGGTCCACGGCGATCGACGCCGCGCGATCGGTCACGATGTTGCCCCCGACCCATCGGCCGAACGAGCGTGGGCTCGAGGCGTGCACGGCGATCATGATGAACGGCCCGCCGCGGTCGCCGGGCCTGCGCACCTTCGCGGCGATCGGGAAGTAGTCCGGGTCCTTGGGCTTGGGGTCGGGCGCGCCCAGCGGCTCCAGAGGCCAGCGCGAGAGCAGCACCGTCCAGTTGTTCTGCGTGTCCACCGGCGCGCGGATGATCCGGTGCGGATAGCGCGCGCGGAGCGCATCGGCCTCGGGCGTGCCTGTGTCGTACACGGCGCGGACGATGACGGTCGGCAGCTCGATCAGCGCCGCGATATCGGGCTCGGCCGCCATGGTCGCGTCGAGCGCGTCGAGCCCGCGCGGGTTCAGCGGGCCCACGTTGAACGAGAGCACGCGCAGCGACTGACCCTGCGTGGGCGCCAGGGGCGCGAGGCTGGTGGGCGCGGTGGAGGAAAAGGCGCTCGAGCCCGGCGCGTGCGCCGCGCGATCGGGCGCGAGGACGAACGTGTGCCCCGCGAGGACAACGAGCATCAGCGCGACGTAGAGCCAGCGCCTGCGCAGCGTGTAGAAGACGATCGAGGCAAGCGTGAGCGCGGCAAAGACCGCGCCGAACTGCGCGAGCGCGTCGAGCCAGTACACGATCCGCCGCGTGCCGGGCAGCTCGGGGACCGCCCAGCCCAGCGCCGAGCCGAGCCCGAGGGCCATGAACACAAGCCGATCGACCATGCGCCAGCGGCGCGAGCCGGGCCTTGGGGGCGGGGGCGCGTCGGGCAGGGGCGGCAGGTCGGGGTCGATCTCACCCGGGGCGTTGTGCTGGTTGAAGTAGGCCATGGATCGCGGCGGAGCGTACCGAACCCGCGGCCCGGGCGCCCGGCGGGCACGGTTTCAACAGGGTGTCCACGCGGGGCGAACCCCGGCCTGGCGGGGGCGTCTGAGAGAGAGGATCATGCGGGCGGCAACAGGTGTGAGGCCTGTGACGCCTAACGCGGGCGTGCCGGGCAGGGCGGGCCGAGCGGCCCTCGCGGGCTTCGCGGGCGCCGGTCGGGTGAAGGTGGGCAAGGAACGCGGGATGAGCGGCGACATGGAACCGATCTTCAATGGGATTGGGAGGAGCCTGCGCATGCTGATCCGAGGGACGATTCGCGCGATGTGTTCGGTGGTCTGGCCCGAGGCCCGCCCGGGTCGGGGCTTGGTCGCGCTGGGCGCGGCATTGATCGCGTCGCTCGCGCTGCCCGCCTGCTGGACCGCGGGCACGGGCCTGGGCACGGCCAGCGCGCAGCAGAGGCCCCTCCAGCCCACACCCCCGATCGTCAAGAAGACGCCGTACCAGTTTTTCTGGAGCGTCACGACCGACCGCAACGAAGTGCGCTGGCGCTCGGGCGTGGACTGGGCCAACCGCGTCTCGTTCGACGGCGCGCCGATCCGCAAGGACTTCGTGATCTTCTACCAGCAGTTCCTGGGCCACTACCCCTTCCCGGGCGTGCACCTCGCGACGGACAACCCCGCGTACATGCAGGCGCACCTGGAGCAGGTCGCGCGCGACGTCGCGGAGCACATCCCCGATCCGAACTGGTCGGGCTACGCGTGCATCGACTACGAGGAGTGGTGCTTTGCCTGGCGCTGGCTGCCCAACGTGCCCAACCCCTCGGGCCGGCCCGACACGCGCGACAAGGACTTCCGCGACGACTGGGAAGAGCATCTGAACACGTACCGCGCGGGCTGGGACGCGGGGCTGAATGCCGCGCAGCGCGAGAAGAAGATGATCGACGAGTACCACGCGGCGACGCGGGCGTTTCTCGAAGCGACGATCAACGAGTGCAAGCGTCTGCGGCCCAACGCCAAGTGGGGCTTCTATTCGCTGCCTTACCGGCTCTATCGCGGGTATCACTGGAACTGGGACACGCCGGGGTACTTTCGTCCGAATGAGTTCACCGACGTGAACGACAACGAGCTGGCGTGGGTGTACGACGTCTCGGACGTGATCTTCCCGGAGATCTACTCGCTCTACTACACGCGCAGCGCGCCGCTGCCCGACACCGAGGATTACAACACGGCCGAGCAGAACGAGCTGTACATCGGGCCCTACATCCGCGAGGCCGTGCGCGTCGCACGCGGCAAGCCGGTGATCGCGTTCATCTGGTACCGCTACGACCCCAACGCCGGGCCCTACTGGAAGCAGTTCCTCAACAACACCAACCTCGAACACCAAATCCGCCTGCCCTACGAGTACGGCGCCGACGGCGTCGTCTTCTGGGACTCCATCGAAACCGCGGCGCAGTTCCCCGAAGTTCAGAACTACATGACCAGCCGCGTCAACCCCCTCGTGCTCCAGATGGACCATGAGATCAACGGCACGCCCCTGCCTGGCGGTGGAAGTGGCGGTGGTGGCGGTGGCGGTGGTGGCGGCGGCGGTGGCGGCGACACCGGCTCCGGAAGCGGTGACTCGGGCAGCGGCTCGGGCAGCGGCAGTAGCGGTGGCGGTACTGGCGGCTCTGGTGGTGGTTCTGGTGGCGGCTCTGGTGGTGGTTCGAGTGGTGGTTCTGGCGGGGGTTCGTCTGGTGGTTCGGGCAGTGGTTCGGGCGGAACCGACTCAGGCAGCACGGGCGGTTCTGGCTCGGGCGTGAACAGCACGACCAACTCGCCCCCTCCTCCCCCGCCCGCGGCTGATCCCAACGCGGGTGGCGGCGGTGGTGGCGGCGGTGGTGGCGGTGGCGGTGGCGGCGGTGGTGGTGGCGGCGGCGGTGGCGGCTTCTCCGTCGGTTTCGGTGGCGGCGGCGGAGGCAGCGGCGGCAGCAGCGGCTCCGGCGTTGCGGGCGTGGGTGGCGGCGGCGGGGCGCCTTCGCCCGAAGCTCTCGCCCGCGCGGGCGAGAACGCGCTCACGCGTGTCATCTCGGCCGACGTTTCGGACATCCTCGCCTACCTCGCCGGGCTCGATGAGCCCGACCGTGCGGCGTTGCTCACCGGCCCGCTCGCGGGCGCGAACCTCATCAGCGAGCCCGGCGCGACCGTCCGCGAGACGCTTGACCAGGCCCGCCAGCAGGCCCGTGCCATCGCGCTGGGCACGGCCGACGGGCGCAACGCGGGCGATGCGCAGGCGCAGATCGCGGCGATGACCACGATGTCCGCCGGGCCCACCGGCGCGCAGCGCACAAACGAGCCCGACGCGAGGCAGCTCGCCCGGGCGCGCGAGGCGCTGTTTGCCTTCGGCGCGGACAAGGCCCGCGATGCGCGACTCGCGACCGTGCGCTCACAGTCCGAGTCCGCCCGCGGCGCACGCCTGACCGCGACCGAGCAGTTCGCGCGCGCCTCGCGCGTCTCGACGCCCGGCCAGCGCTCGGGCATGGACCCGCTCGCGGTCGCCTCGGCCGTGCGTCGCGTGCAGGAAGACGCGATCAAGGCGCGCGACGCGGCCCGTGCGGCGTCGGACACCACCCGCACCGCCAACGTGCCGGAGAACGCGCCCCTGCCGAACGAGTGATCGGGTGAAATGCGGGCGACAGGAATCGAACCTGCACGGCCTTTCGGCCACGGGAACCTAAATCCCGCGCGTCTGCCAGTTCCGCCACGCCCGCGGCAGAGAGAGTCTATCCGCGCGTGCGGAGGGCCTTGAAAAAGGCCTTGAGCTGCGCGGAGGCCTCGGCCTCGCGCACGCCCCCCACCACCAGCGCCCGGTGGTTCAGCCGCGGATCGCTCAGCAGTCGGAACAGCGACTCCGCGGCGCCGGCCTTGGGATCGCGCGCGCCATAGAGCACCCGCGGCACGCGCGCGTTCACGATCGCGCCCGCGCACATCGGGCACGGCTCGAGCGTGACCGCGAGCGAGCAGCCCTCGAGGCGCCAATCGCCCAGCTTCAGCGCCGCGGCACGCATCGCCAGCAGCTCGGCGTGCGCCGTCGGATCGTGGGCGCTCTCGCGGCGATTGAAGTCCTCGGCGAGGATCTCTTCGCCCCGGTAGACGACCGCGCCGACGGGCACCTCGCCCAGCGCCGAGGCTTGCTGCGCAAGCTCCAGCGCCCGGCGCATCATGCGGTCGTCGAGCGCGCTGACGGTTGGCGGCGGGGTCGGTGCTGACGACGCCGGGGTTGCGGGCCCCGTGCGCAGGAGAGATTGGAAAAAGGAGCGCAGGCCCACGGCGAAGCTCGTGTGTTAAGAATCGATGGGCGTGGCGCGAGCGGCGCGCAGGTTCTCGAGCGCCGGGTGACGCTCGTGCTTTTTCTTGCGGAGCGCCTTGATGACGATCGCGGGGACCATCGGGCTCAGGGCCGAGAGGTCCTCGCCCATCGCGGTGATCTGGCGGATGAGGCTGCTGGAGGTGTAGGCGAAGGACTGGCCTGCGACGACGAAGGCGGTTTCGAGGCCGGCGACTTCGCGGTTGGTGACGGCCTGTTGGATCTCGTATTGGAGGTCCGAGAGATTGCGCACGCCGCGGAGGAGTGCCGCGGCATGGACCGAGCGGGCGAAGTCGACAGTGAGGCCTTCGAAGGACTTGACGGTGACTTTCGCGCCATGGGGCGTGCGCTTGACGAGGTCGGCGACGAGGGCTTCGACGAGGGCGACGCGCTCATCGGGGCTGAAGAGCGGGTCTTTGCCGGGGTTTCGGCCGACGGCGACGATGAGCTCGTCGAAGAGCGTCCGGCCGCGGGCGATGACGTCGAGATGGCCGAAGGTGATCGGGTCGAACGAGCCGGGGTAGATCGCCAGGTGGTGCGACGTGCGCTTGGGCATGGCGGATTGTTGCCGGGCGGGGCGATCCGAGCCCGCGGGGGCCTGATCTGCGAGTTCCCGGACATCAGATCGCCTTGGCAGTTCGGAAGGAAGTTGGTAGGCTGATCGTCTTCCGGGAGGAATCAAGGGAGCAACAGACATGATCAGGTCTGCGCGTTGTTGGGCGGCCGTGGCGGCGGTGATGATGGCCGGGCTCGCGGCGCCGGCGTGGGCTCAGACGCCTCTGAGCACGCAGTTCACGTACCAGGGCCAGCTCTCGCAGCTTGGGAATGCGGCAACGGGGATCTACGACCTGCGGTTCCGGCTGTACGACGACCCGACGGCGGGTGACCAGAACGGGCCTGAG
>JANRKN010000077.1:0-7381 GCA_033763435.1 Planctomycetota bacterium | reverse complement strand
CGACCGACTCGGCGGGGATCTTGATGTGGACCTTCTTCAGAGAAGGGCCCGCGTCTTCGACTTTGACCACGTTCTTCGAGGCAGCAGCGGCGTCGGCCATGATTCCATCCTTGCGTCTGTCCGCCGGGCGTCACGCGCCCGGGATCGGATCGGTTGAGCTCCCCCACCTCGGCATCCCCCACCCCAACCCCGGCAGTCAGGGTCAGGCCGAGAGGATAGGACCCCCGCACCCCCCGCGTCGGGCCCCAGCCTCCCAATCCCGGGCTAACGTTCGCCGTCCCACCCCAGCCGGTGTGGCGGAACTGGCAGACGCGACGGATTCAAAATCCGTTTCCCCCTAAAGGAGTGCAGGTTCGATTCCTGTCACCGGCATTCGGGCCCGATCCGGGCCCCTGGCGCCCCGCGCCCCACTGCTGCAAACTCGTCTGACTCCCGCCTTCACCCGGGCTCACCCGCGTTCTGGGTCTCCCGGCTCTCGAGATTGGTCCTCGTCCGCGCCATCGGTCCGGACCGCCTCGCGCGCGGGCCTGACGTCCGCCGCGATCAGGTGCCAGACCTCCGGCTTGCCGGGGCCCTGATGGAACGCCCGCGCCGCCTCCTGCACGCGCCGGTCGGCGCGCGTCACGCGCTGGTGCTGGCGGAGGTGCTCTTCCCAGCTTTCGACGATGAAGACCTCGAGCCAGCGCTCGGGCTCTTCGGTATCGCGCGAGAGCATCCAGGAAATCGCGCCGTCGCGATAGCGCGTCGTTGCGACGGGGGCCATGGCTTCCTGAAACGCCTGCGCGTCCTCAGGGCGGATGCGATACCGAATGGTGATGACGACGGGCCCGTCGTCAGGTGCGACATGCTGCGCGGGGCGCGGGTCTTCCCAGTGGTTGCTGCCGTCAAGTTCGTCGGCGTCCACCAGTCGCAGTCGCCAGCGCGCGAGCGTCGCAAGCCCGAGCACGAGCAGCGCGACCGACGCGAGCAGCGTCGCGACCAGGCTGACGCGCTCGGCAACCAAGCCCCAGACGATCGAGCCCAGCGCCCAGCAGCCGAAGAACGCGGAGAGATAGCACGCCAGCGCCCGCCCGCGGACCCACGCGGGCGCGCCCGACTGCGCCGCGACGTTCAGGCTCGTCACGAGCGTGATCCACCCTGCGCCGACGGGCACCATCATCGCGATGCCGACCCATCCGAGGGGCGCGAGCGCGATCGTCGCGACGCCCGCGGCATACACCAGCGTCCCGAGCGCGAGCAGCCGGTTCGGGCCGAGCCTGAGCCTGAGGCCCGGCAAGCCGAACCCCGCACCGACCGCCCCCACGCCCAGCGCGCCGAGCATCAGCCCGTAGCCGCGAGAATCCAGCCTGAGATGCTCACTGGCGACGACGGGCATCAGCGCCCACAGCGCGACCGCGGGGGGCACAAAGCTCAGCGTCCGCACCAGCACCGCGCGAACGGGCGCCGAGTACCGCACATAGCGCACGCCGGCCTTCATCGCGCCCAGAAACCGCTCGGCGCGGACGGTGCGATTCGGAAGCCTGGGCTTACGCGAGGCGAGCACGACGCACACGCCGACGAGCGCCAGCGCGCTGAGCGCGAACGTCGCCCACGGGCCGGAGAGCGCGACCACCACGCCGCCGATCGTCGGGCCGATCGCGCGCGAGAGGTTCAGGCTCACCGAGTTCAGCGACGCCGCGGCGGGCAACTGATCCCGCGGCACAAGGTCCGTCATCACCGTCTGCCACGCCGGATTCGACAGCGCCGCACACACACCGAGCCCAAGCGCCGCCGAGAACAGCGTCCACGGCCCGGCTTGGCCCGCGTACGCGAGCGCCGCGAGCCCCGCCGCCAGCACAACCGAGATGATCTGACAGACGAGAATGAGCCGCCGGCGGTCCAGCACGTCGGCCAGCGCGCCCGCGGGGATCGAAAGCAGAAACAGGGGCAGCGTCGTCGCGGCCTGCAGCAGCGCGACCATCAGGCGCGAGGACTCGGACAGGTCCTTCATCAGCCAGCCGGCGCCGACCTCGCGCACCCATTGCCCGACATTCGCCGCGAGCGACGCGATCCAGAGCCAGCGGAACACCGCCTCACGCAGCGGCGCGAAGCCGTCGGAGTTCGCCCGGCCCGGAGATGTCGGCGCAGCCTCGCTCACGCGCGGTCCTGCTGAGGCTTGGGCTGCTCGCGGGGCTGCGCGAGGGACGCCTGCGCGGCGGCCACCGGCGGCGCCGGGGACGCGGGCTTGGCCATCAGCTTGTCGGTCAGGATGTACCCGAACGTCATCGCGACCACGAGCAGCGCGCCCTGCAGCGCGGGCGGCGCGGGCGCGGGAATATCAAAGAACCGGCATCCCGCCCCGATCAGAAACGCCAGCACCGCGCCAATCAACAGCTTCACGCGCAACCTCCACTTCGCCGCGGAATGCCCGCAGACGGTCGTCTATCACGCTGCAAGGCTAAGACGCCCCGAGGCCTCAGGCATCGCGGAACCGCACCGGCTTGCCCAGCACGGTCTCGAGCATCGACGCGCGCGCCCGCGCGATCGGCGCAAGCTCGGGGGACACTTCGCCGTCCCCCGCGCCCTCAGGCTCAACGCGCGCGAGCTCGATCGTGAGCCCCTCGGCGCCCGCCCGCACCGCGCCCACGCGCACCTCGGCCCGCGCCGTTCGACCCACCGCGCACGCGACGCGCAACACCGACGCGAGCGCTTCCACACGCCGACGATCCTCGAGCGTGAGCGCGCCAAAGTCGCGGTGCGCGGGCGAAGGCTCGCTCCGGCGGTGATACCGCACGCTCAGCGCGAGCACCTCGCGGTCGCGCGGCGTGATGGGCCCGAGGTCCGCGACACGGATCAGGTCGCGCGAGCGCTTGTGGAACGCACGCGAGCGGGCGAGCACAGTGCCCACCTCCGCCAGGCTCGCCGCCGATTCGAGCAGCGCCGCGTCCGCCGGATCCAGCCCGAGCGCGTCCCACATCGAGCGCGCCAGGGCCGAGGCGCGTGAGGCCTGCGCTGAGTCCGTCCGCGCGCGCCAAGCAAGCTCGCGCGCACGGGCGACGAGATCGTCTGATGCACCATGCTGGACATCGCCCGCAAGCAACCGGCGCAGTTCGCCCTCGCGGATGCCCCCGGGCCGAACGTGGAGCACACCGCCCCGGGCCCGTCCGCGCAGCGCCGACTTCAGCACGCGGTGCATCACGCACAGCCCGGGAACGATGATGTCCGCGCGGTCGGGCGGCAAGCCCGGCATCAGCGAACGCTCGTCGCGCGTCGCGGCTGCGCAGGCGTCGAGAAGGTCCTTCACCAGCGCCGCAGGAACCTCCAGCGGCGCCGCGCCCGGCAGCGCCTCGCGGGCCATCGCGGCGATCGTCGTCGCCGTGCCGCCCGTCGCAATCACCGCGCGCGGCCTCACGGGCCATTCGCGAGCGACGCGGTCGATCTCGCGACGAACATACCGACGCAGCTCGCGCAACCTCGGGCCCGCGGCCTCATCGGGCCCGCCGAACGTATCCGCCAGCCTCACGGCGCCCAGCGGCAGCGACTCGAGCGCGACGACCACGGGCCCGCCGCGTCCGGGCACGGTGAGGACCAGTTCAAGGCTTCCGCCGCCGAGATCGCAGACCAGCGCGGGCCCGCGCGAGAGCACGTCGTCTGGGCCGCGCACTTCGCCCGCCGGCGCGACGCCCGCGAGCGCGAGGTGCGCCTCTTCAAGCCCCGAGACGATCCGCACCGGGAGGCCCGTCGCTCGCTCAACCTCCGCGGCGAAGACCTCGCCGTCGCCCGCATCGCGCACCGCCGCCGTCGCGAGCACGCTGATGCGGTCGGCGCCGAGCTCGCGGGCGCGCTCGACGAACACGCCCACGGCCTCGAGTGTCTGGTCGCGCGCCTCGCGCGAGAGTGAGCCCGTCGCCGCGACATCACGCCCAAGGCGCGTGGTCGTGCGATCGTCTGCGAGCGTCTTTCGGCCGCCCGGCTCGCCGAGCCTCACCGCCAGAAGCCGCACCGCGTTGGACCCGATGTCGATCACCGCGAGCGTCCGCGGCGCGCCGAGGTGCGCGTGCGCCTCACGCACAGCGATGCTCGGCACGCGCGACACGAGATCCGCGCGTCGGGCCTCGCTCAGGTCCGCCAGCAACGCCTCCTGCCGGCGCGACAAAATAGCCCGCAACCGGTGCGAAAGGTCCGAAGCGGAAGCGGAGCCTTCTTCGTCGAGCCGCCTGCAGAGGGTGCGGAGGTCGTTGAGCCCGCCGAGCGTTCGGGTGAGGTCGATGAGCCGTGGGTCGAGCTCGGGCATCGCCGCGAGACGATGCGCCGCACGCATTCGCTTGAGCCAGACGCGGAGTCGATGGAGCTGCGCGCCGGTGGTCGCGTGCGTGAGGCCCTCGCGCACGCGGGCGTGGACGACATAGGCGCCGGCGCCGAAGGCCGCGGCGAGGTCGCCGGGCTCGAGCGCTTCGATGGCTTCGCGCAGCCGTGCGATCCTCAGGCGCCTGCGCGCGAGGGCGTCGAGCTCGCGCCGAGCACGCCGGGCCAGCTCGCGCCGACGCCGACGGAGCGCGGTGATGGCCTGCCGCACGCCCCCGGCGTCGGACCGTTCGTGCAACTCGCCGAGCCACGCAAGGTGCGCGTCGGTGTCGCGCAATTCACCGGTCGCGCGAAGCACGCCTCGGAACAGACGCGAGGCCCGGCGGAGCGTCCTCGCGGGAACCGCCTCGCGCACGAGCCGGGCGAGCGTCTCCGCGCGGCGGGCGGCGATGCGCAGCCGATGGATCGCGCCGCGCTTGGTCGACGGCGGCCCGTGCTCGGCGGAGGCTTCCCGCGTCGACGCATCTCGGGCTGAAGCGTCTGGGGCAGATTCCATCTGCGCCCAAGCGCGCTCGAACGCATCGATCAGCGCGAGCGCGGCATCCCGCGCCGACGGGGCCATCGTCAGCGCCGATGTCAGCGACTCGCGCCCGGACGAGGGGGATGACTCCGACGCACCCGTCATGCCGTCCATTGTAAGGAATTGCCGGGCCGCCCCCAAGGACCAACCTCGCGTCGGCCGGCCTCGCCGGGCGCCCTCCGCAGGACGCGCGATTCCAAACCCGGACCGTACAGCCCCGCCGCGGGGACTGGACCAACGCCGAGGGGTGCTTAGACTCTCGTTCCCCGGTCCGGCGTTCTCGGGCGCCTTGCCCAGTGAGCGTCGCGGTCGGGGGCTGGCCTGCGCGATCTTCCGGGTTGACACCCGCGCACGGGCCGGAGGCGACGAACACCCGAGAGGTCCACCATGGCCGACAACGCGCAGGAAAACCGCCAGATCGCGCTCCGCATCGACGAGTCGAAGATGCAGGCGATCTATTCCAACACCATCCGCACCACGACGATGCAGGACGAGGTCGTGCTGGACTTCGGCATCAACATGCCGATGCAGGGCCCCGACAACCAGCCCTTCCTGGTCTTCAACGTCGGTTCGCGCATCATCATGAACTGGGCCGGCGCCAAGCGCCTCGCGATCAACCTCGTCAACGTCATCCAGCAGTACGAGCAGCGCAACGGCGAGATCTCCCTCGGCCCCGCGCAGCAGGGCGGCGGCCCCCGCCTCACCCAGTAATCCGCTCCCCGTCCTCACCCCGGCCCGCACCCGGCGACCAGGCACGCGTTCACCCGCGAGCCCGAGCGCCGGTCGGCGGGCTGTTTGCTTTCCACAGCGCGCTTTTCTTGAGTCGATCCCATGCCCCAGACTATTCCCATCGCGATCGTTGGCGCCGCCGGCTACTCGGGCGCTGAGCTCGTCGAGCGCCTGCTCCAGCATCCCCACGTCACCATCGCGGGCCTCTTTGCCTCCGCCAAGCGCGATGCCAAGCCCGAGCGGTTCGACGACGTCTTCCCGCGCTTCCGGGGCCTGGTCGATCTCCCCGTCTCCGCCGGCACGCCCGAGGCGATCATCGCCAGCGGCGCCCAAGTCGTTTTCCTCTGCACGCCCCACGAGGCCAGCCTCGACCTCGCCCCCGCGCTTGTCGACGCGGGCCTCACCGTCCTGGATCTCTCCGCCGCCTTCCGCCTCAAGGACGCCGCGCTCTACCCCAAGTACTACGGCTTTGAGCATCACCGCCCCGCGCACCTGGCGAGCGCGGTCTATGGCATGCCCGAGATCTTCCGCCGCGAGCTCAAGGGCGCCAAGCTCGTCGCGGTCCCCGGGTGCTACACCACGTGTTCGATCCTCGCTCTGAGGCCCCTGTTCACCGCGGGTCTGATCGCCCCCGGCACGCGTCCGATCATCGACGCGATCTCGGGCGTCTCGGGCGCCGGGCGCAGCCCCCAGGTGCGCTCGCTCTTCTGCGAGATCGGCGTGCAGGCCTACGGCATCCTTAACCATCGGCACCAGCCCGAGATCGACGCCTACTGCGGCTCCGGCTCCGGCGGGACGATCTTCACGCCCCACCTCGCGCCGCTCGAGCGCGGCATCGCCGCGACGATCCACGCGGACCTGCGCGAGGGCGTGAGCGCTGAGCAGATCGCGGCCGCGTACGCGAACGCCTACGCCCGCGAGCCCTTCGTGCGCCTCTGCAAGCCCGGGCAATGGCCCAGCACGCACGACATCCGGAACACGAACTTCCTGGACCTGGCGTTTGCCTACGACGCGCAGCGTCGGCACGTGATCGTGGGCGCCGCGCTGGACAACCTCGTGAAGGGAGCCGCGGGCCAGGCGCTGCAGGCGATGAACGCGGTGCTGGGCTTTGACGAAACCACGGCGCTGTTGCCCGCGCCGCGCACAACTCGCTGAGACTTACGAGCAGAATGATGAGCTCCCACGCTCCGACAACCACGCCCGCCGCGGCCACAGCCCCCGCCCCCGCCGGCCCGCTGGTCATCAAGATCGGCGGCACCACCCTCGAGTCGCACGCCCAGCAGCCCACGCTCTGGCGCGCGCTCGTCTCGCTCCACGAATCCACGCTGCGCGCCTCGCCCGCGACGGGCGGCGTCGTGCTCGTCCACGGCGGGGGCAAGGTCGTCGACGCGCGCCTCGCGCGCCTGGGCATCGTCAGCGAGAAGCGCGAGGGCATCCGCGTCACGACCGACGAACAGATCACCGAGCTGGTCGCGACGCTCGCGGGCGTCGTGAACACCGAGCTCGTGGGCACCATGCTCCGCGCGGGTGCGCGCGCGGTCGGGCTCTCGCTGGGCGATGGTCACATCGTCCGCGCCGCGAAGGCGACGCGATTCGCGTTCGACCCCGGCCACGTGGGCGACGTCACCTCGGGCGATCCGGCGCTTGTCCGCACGCTGCTGGGCGCAGGCTTCTTTCCGGTCGTTTCGAGCGTGGCGCTCGACGCGCACGGCAAGCCTCTGAACGTGAACGCCGACGACGCCGCGGCAGCGCTGGCCAAGGTTCTTCGCGCCCGCGCGCTCGTGCTGC
>JANRKN010000076.1:0-12483 GCA_033763435.1 Planctomycetota bacterium | reverse complement strand
TTGTCGCGTACTCGCCCCAGAGCTTTCAGCATTCGATCGCGGTTGGGCTGAATGGACTGTCGACGTGGAACAGTCAGGCGGTGTTCCGGAACGGCACGAATCCGGTCTCCGTGACGCTGATCGGGGCGCAGTTTCAGGCGACGGTGGACAACCGGAACAATGCGGGCGTCGGGTTCTTCGGCGGGCCGTTTGTTGGTCCGCCGGCGAACGTCGACACGGGCATCGAGTTCTCGATCCCGCTGGCGCAGCTGGGGTGGGACGGGGTTTCGCCGATCCGCATCGGCGGGTTCATCAACGGACAGTCGAACGATTATCTCTCGAACCAGATTGTGGGCGGCGTGCCCTCGACGCAGGGCAACCTGGGCGGCGACGGCTTCGGCACGTACACGGGCTCGCTGGCGGGGATCAACTTTGGAAGCATCGCGGGGAATCAGTATGTGACTTTCCCCTCGGTGCCGACGGTGCCGATCGGGAACGTCGGGAACGCGGCGGACTTCACCGGCTTTGGCGCGGTGTCGTACGCGTTCAATATCGGGCAGACCGAGGTGACGAACACGCAGTACGCGGCGTTCCTGAACGCGGTCGCGGCGGCGGACCCGAACGGGCTGTACAACACCGAGATGGCGGGGACGTTCGGTGGGATTACGCGCGCGGGGGCTCCGGGGTCGTACACGTATGCGACGATCTCGGGGCGCGAGAACAACCCGGTGAACTTTGTGTCGTTCTGGGATGCGTGCCGGTTTGCGAACTGGATGCACAACGGGCAGCCGACGGGCGCGCAGGGGGCGGGCACGACGGAGGACGGGGCGTACACACTGACGCCGACGGGAATCGCGAACAACACGGTGACGCGGAACAGCAACTGGCGCTGGGCGGTGACGAGCGAGGACGAGTGGTACAAGGCGGCGTACTTCCAGCCGACGAGCGCGGGCGGGGACAGCGACAACTACTGGCTGTATCCGACGTCGAGCAACAACGCGCCGACGACGGGGCAGGCGAACTTCAACAATGCCGTTGGCAACACGACGGCGGTCGGGTCGTATCCGGCGAACTACTACGGCACGTTCGATATGGCGGGCAACGCGTGGGAGTGGAACGAGGCGGTCCTGAGCGCCATCTACCGTGGACTTCGGGGCGGATCGTTCATCGGCAACGAGATGCGGGCCGATGACCGAAACATCCGCGTACAACCACCGTTTGAAAACACCGACATCGGCTTCCGCGTTTCGCAGGCGGTCGAAGCGCCGCCGCCGGTGCAGCGGCCGAACCTGAGGCCGACGGTCGCTGCGGGGCCGAGCGGGGACGTGGTGACGATCAATCCGACGGCGAATGTGCCTTTCACGTACACGGCGCAGAACTTCGGGCCCGGGCCGGTGCCGGCGTCGGCGACGTGGGTTGATGCGGCGTATCTGTCGGTGGATACGAGCATCGATGCGGGCGACTTCCGCGTGGAGGATCTGCGGGCGTTCGGGCTGGCGGTGAATGGCACGTATGCGATCAACGGCACGTTCACGGGGATTCCGCCCGGGACGTACAACCTGATCGTGCGCGTGAATGACACGGGCACGCTGGATGAGGGCGGGCAGACGAGCGACAACGCGCTGGTGGCGGCGTCGCAGGTGCGCGTGGTCGAACCGGTCATTGATCTGGCGGTCGCGACGCCGAACGTGAGCCCGGCGCCTGTGACTGATCTGTATCCGGTGACGATCACGGCGAGCGTGACGGCGTCGGGGACGAACATCGCGTCGTCGGCGCGCGGGACGTTGGTGCTTGTCGACCGCGGCGGGCCGGGCGGCGCGGAGCGTCAGACGGTGCTGACGACGGCGACGTTGAGCTTCACGGGGACCGTGGGCGGCGGCGCGACGCAGACGCTGGCGTTCAGCGGTGTGCTGCCGGTGAGTCCGGTCGCGCCCGCAGCGATCGTCGCGAGCATTGACCAGCTTTCGGCGTCGGCGCGGCGAGATGACGCGGCGAACAACAGCGCGGCGCGGTCGATCACGGTGGTGCCCGCGCCGGATCTCGCGGCGTTCCAGGTAACGGTGTTTACGCCGATCGTGCAGGGATCGGCGGCTCCGGTTGCCGGCATCGGCCGAAACGTCTCGTCAACGGCGCTGCCGACCAGCTCATGGACGGACCGGATCTATCTGTCGAGCGATGACACGCCGAGCGCGGATGACCTGCAGTACGACGTGGCTCAGAGCCGGTCGCTGGCGTCGAACGGGCTGTACGCGATCAACGCGCAGGTCGGCGAAACGGCGGTCGCGGGCGAGTACTTCGTGATTCTTGTGTGCAACGTGAATTCCTCGTTCGCCGAGGCTTCACGCGCGAACAACACGCTGGTCGCGGGCACGAAGCTGGTGGTGCGAGCGCGCGCGAACCTGCGTCCTGTGGGCGTGACGCTTGCGGGCGGCACGGACTTGCCGCAGGGTGCCCCGGCGAACGTGCGGTGGACGGATCAGAACGATGGCCCGGGCGTTGCGAACGGGCCCTGGACCGACCGCGTGGTGCTTTCGAAGAACGCGGTGTTCGGGGATGCGGACGATCGCCCGTTCCCGAGCGTTTCGGCGGGGCCCGCGTCGCTGGCGGTCAACGCTGGCGCGGAGGTTCAGCAGACGATCACGATCCCGATCGATCCGCTGCTGCCGCCCGGGAACTACAGCTTGTTCGTGCAGACGAACGTGTCGGGCGGGCCGCCCGAAACGACGACGGACGACAACGTGTCGGCGCCGCTGAGCGTGCGGATTGTGAGGCCTCCCGCGGCGAATCTGGTCGCGGCTTCGCCGAGCGTGCCGCTGGAGGCGATCGGCGGTCAGACGATTCAGATCTGCTGGACGACGGAGAACCGGGGCGACGCGAACGCGAACGGCCCGTGGACGACGCGGCTGTATCTGTCGGCGGATCGGACGCTGGATACGAGCGGGGCGAACGCGGATGTGCTGCTGGATGAGTTTTCGGTGCGCCCGCCGACGATCGCGCTGGCGCCTGGGCAGCAGACGACGCAGTGCGAGCTGATCACGCTGCCGCGGATCGTGGGCGAGCGATATCTGATTGCGTGGGTGAACCCTGACGGGGTGGTGCAGGAGTATCTGGACACGGTGGACAACGTGGCGGCGTCGGTCTCGGCGATATCGATCCAGCCGGAGCCGACGCCTGACCTGACGGTGCCGAGCGTGAGCCCGCTGGGTGGGCCGGATGTGTCGGTGTTTGCGGGGAGCACGGTGACGGCGACGTTCCGCGTGCTGAACGACAACGACCCGTCGCGGGCGGACTCGGCGACGGGCGCGACGAGCACACCGGTGTGGTTTGACCGGCTGTACCTTTCGCCCAACAACGCGGTGCGGGACGCGAGCGACATCGAGCTGGGAAGGCCGGCCGAGAACCAGATTTTCCTGAGGCCCGGGGAGAGTTACGTTCAGAACCTGAGTGTGAAGCTGCCTGATGATGTGTTCGGCGCGACGTTCCACCTGATCGCCGAGACGGACACGACCAACGCGGCCGCTGAGACCAACGAGGCCAACAACCGCGGCGCGAGCCCGGCGTTTGCGATCGCGCTGGCGCCGCAGCCGGACCTGGTCGCGGCGGAGGTTTCGTCGCCGCTGTTCAATCTTCCCGAGGCCAGCGTGGGGACGGGCGCGCCCCTTCCTGTGACGTGGGCGGAAACGAACTCGAACGCGCTCGAGCGCTCGGGCGGCAGCACGCCATCGGTGGCATGGTCGACCCGTGTGTATCTGTCGCGGAGCGCCGAGGCGCAGCCTCCGAGCGGGGACGACGTGGTGATCGGCGAGTCGGTGCGGCCGCGTTCGACGGCGCTCGCGGCGGGGAGCGCGGACCCGGCGCGGTCGGCGACGTTCCAGGTGCCGCTCTCGATGGCGGGCGGCGAGTATTACATCAAGGTGCAGGTTGACAGCGGGAACCAGGTCATTGAGCGGACGCTGGAGGGGAACAACATCGCGGTGAGTGCGCGCACGCTGACGGTGCGTCGGTCGGCGCCGAATCTGGTGCCCACGCGCGTCCAGGGTGCGCCGACGGTGGTGCCTGGCGGTCTGCTGACGGCCTCGCACACCGTTGAAAATCGTGGCGACGACGCGCCCGTCAATGGTCAGTGGACCGACCGGCTGGTGCTTTCGCTCGATCAGACGTTCGATGCGTCGGACGTGAGCCTGACGCCCGAGGTGCCGCGGAACTCGGGCGGGCTGGGAACGATCGAAGGCACGGACAACGAGGGGTATGTGGTCACGCAGGGCTATCGGGTGCCGGGCACGATCACGCCTGGGCGCTACTGGCTTGGCGTGCGAGTGAACGCGACGAACTCGCTGAACGAGCAGTCGGCGACGACGGACGGGCGGCTGGACAACGACCTCTTCTCGCTCGTGCCGATCGATGTGCCCGCGCGGTATGCCGATCTGTCGATCTCGACGCCCGCGGCCGCGACGCTGACGGCGGCGCCCGGCGCTTCGGTGCGCGTGGAGTGGAGCGTAGCGAACGTGGGTGATGCGACGACGATCGCGAGCACGTGGACCGATGAGGTCGTGCTGTCGCGCGATCAGACGTTCGCGGGCGCGGTGCGGTCGCTGGCGTCGGCCGGGCGGACGGGCGAACTGACGCCCGGCGCGTCGTACTCCGCGGCGCGCGTGGTCACGCTGCCCGCGGTCGGCGCGGGGGAGTACTTCCTGGTCGTTCGGACTGACTCGGGCGGTGCCGTGCTGCAGAAGCCCGTCGACAGCGCGCCCGACACCGTCGCGATCCCGCTGCGGATTACGCCCGAGATCGCGGACCTCACGGTCGCGTCGGTCACACCGACGCCGGCGTCGCTGATCGGCGGTGAGCGTCTGAACATCACGTTCCGCGTCTCCAACTCGGGCTCGCGTGCGACGATCGGCAACTCGTGGCTCGACCGCGTGGTTGTCCGCGCGGCGGGCGGAGGTCCGGTGCTTGCGAGCGCCGACACGACGCGGGTGGGTGCGCTTGCGCCGCAGGGCAGCTACCAGCGCGCGGTCGACTTTGACCTGCCGCTGGGGGCGGAGGGCCCATTCGACGTTCTCGTGACGACCGATGCGCTCGGCGGCGTTCCCGAGGGTGATGAGACCAACAACGCGGCGCAGGGCTCAATTTCAGTCACTGCGGCGCCGCCCTCGAATCTCGTCGCCGAGACACCCGAAGCCCCGAGCGCGGTCGATGCGGGGCGGTCGTTCGTGGTGACGTGGAGCGTCCGAAACGAGAGTGATGAACCGACGAGCGCCGACGCGTGGGAAGATGAGCTCTGGCTGAGCCGCGATATGACGCTGGGCGCGGGTGACATCCGGCTGTTCTCGCGTCGGATCACCGGGGGACTTGGGCCCAACGCGGCGTACCCGGCGCCTCAGTCCGCGACGGTGACGATGCCCGCGGGTGCGAGCGGCGCCTATCGCGTGCTGCTCAGGACCAATGCGGACGGGCGTGTGTACGAGCGAGGCGCCACGGCGGACAACATCTCGGCATCGGAGCCGGTCGCCGTCGGCACGGCGAATCTCGCGCCGACGGGTGTGGGGCCCGACCTTGGCTCGGTGGCGGCGGGGCGCGAACTGCCCGTTTCATGGGGCGCGCGCAACTCGGGTCAGGCGGGCGTGCCCGTCGCCGCGTGGCGCGACACCGTTTATCTCTCGCGCAATCAGACGCTTGATGCAAGCGACGTGCTGTTGGGCTCCGCGACTCGTTCGGGGCCGCTGGGAGGGGGCGAGGCGTATTCGGCGAGCGCGTCGTTCCGCGTGCCCGCCTCGCTGAACGGGCCGTACTTCGTGATCGTGCAGGTGAACTCGGACCGCAGCGTGCCCGAGCCGGGGGGCGAGGGCGACAACGTGCGCGCCTCGTCGACGCTGATCGATGTGACGCTGCCGGACCCGCCGGACCTGGTGGTGTCGGGTGTGACTGCGCCGCTCGTGGCACCTCTTGGGCTGCCGGCGACCTATCGGTGGCGCGTTGGCAACTCGCCGGAGGCCGACGGCGCGCTCGAGGGCGCGTGGGAAGACTCGATTTTCCTTTCGCGCGACGCGTTGTGGGACCCGAGCGACGTGTTTGTGGGTCGGTTCCCGATCGTGCTGGGGTCTGCGATCATGCCGGGCGAATCACTGCTGCGCTCGGCCTCTCCCACGACGCCTGCGGTGCTGCCGGGCGACTACTACGCGGTGGTGCGGGGCGATTCGCGCAAGTTCCTTGCGCAGACCGACCGCGAGCCGGGCAACGACGACAGCAGTTCGCCCGCGCCGTTTCCGGTCACGATCGCTGAGATCTCACCCCCGGGCGAGTTTGCCAATTCCGACTTGTTCACCTCGGGCGCCGAGCGCTATTTCGCGGTGACGGGCGTTGAGAGCGGGCGCACGCTGCGCATCGCCTTTGACCACGCGAGCCCTTCGGCGCTGAGCGAGTTGTACGTTTCGCGCGAACGGATTCCGACTGCGGGCGAGTTCGATCTTTCGTTCGATCGGCCCGGCGAGTCGTCGCAGCGCGTGATTGTGCCGCTGACGGACCGACCGACGTACTACGTGATGGTCCGCGCCGCGGGCCTGACCGATCTGCCGGGCGGCGTGGTGCGCGCCGAGTACCTGCCCTTCAGCATCCTGAGCGTGAGCAGCACGAGCGTGGGCGCGGGCGAAGTGAGCCTGCGCATCCGTGGCGCGCAGATGCCCATCGGCACGGCGTTCGCTCTCACCCCCACCGCCGAGGGGCCGGGCGTCGCGCCCGTGCGTGTCGTCTCCACGGGTGTGTTCGAGTTCCTCGTCACCTTTGATCTCTCGGGCCGCGAGGGCGAGTTTGCGCTCAGCGCGACGCTGGGCGCGCTGAGTGACACGTTCGCGACGCCGATCTCCGTGACGTCCGGCGGCTCAGCGCAGCTCTCGGTCGAGGTTGCGGGAGTCAGCACCGCCAAGGTCGGAGTGCCCGTTCAGGGCCTGATCACCGTCGTCAACTCGGGCACAATCGACGTTCAGGTCGGCGAGCTGATCGCGAGCCTGCCGCGGATCGGCGAGGGGGCGGCCACGCTCACGCTGTTCCCTGACGATGCGGACCGGCGTACGAGCGTGTCGTCGTTCGGGGCGGCGCAGGCGCCCGAGGTTGCGCGTCTGTTCCTGGGCCGCGTGCATCCGCAGCAGCTCATCACCATTCCCTACGCGCTCACGTTCAACGCGCAGGTGCCCGGCGGCATGGGCATCGCTATCGGCGGGCACGCCCGCTCGCGCGCCGAGTACGAGCGCACGGTCGAGCGTGTCGTTGTCTCGGCCGCGGATCAGTTCCGGCTCTCACTGCTCACGTCGGGCGTTGATCCGGCGGAGGCTCAGAGCGCTCGCGACGAGTTTTCGACGCTGGCGTTGAACGCCTACGAGAGCGCGATCGTCGAGGCGGGGGGTGACGAGGGTGAGATCGCGTCGCTCGTCTGGTCGGCGCTCGAGGCGAGCCCGCGGCCGGACGCGGCGTTCTTTGCGGCGTGGCTGCCCGAGGTGGCCTCGCGTATCGCAACCGCCCGATTCTGTCCGCCCGCGGGGAACTGTGCCGTGCGCGATCAGGCGGTGCAGGGCGTGCGCGATCTGCTTGGGTGCGTCGGCTGTGTGCCGGCGATCGACACGCGCGACGTGTTCTTCGGTGGCGACGCGATCCGCATCGCGCTTGACGGGTGCTCGGAGGCTGAAGCGCTGTCGCGCGATGGCTCGGGCCGCACGCTCAGGCCCGCGCTGCCTGGCGAATGCTGGCCGCCGCCCGTCGCGTCGTACGATCCGAACCAGACGACCGGCCCGGGCCGCGGCGATCAGCGGTGGATCTCGCCGCGCCGCCGCGGGGTGTGGTCGGTGACGTTCCAGAACGACTCGCAGGCGACGGCGCCCGCCGCCGCGGTGCAGGTGACGACGCCGCTGTCGTCGGGTCTTCAGCCCGGAAGCTACCGGGGCGAGAGCGTCGTGGTGGGCGAGCGCGAGGAAGATGTTTCGGGCGGCGCGTTCTCGGGCCTGGCAACGCTCCCCGAGCTGCCCACGGAGCGTGGCGTGTCGGTCTCGGCGAAGGTGAACACCACCGTGCGCCCGGGGACGGAAACGTCGTTCGAAGCGCTGTGGCAGCTTGTGACCATCGATCCGACGATCGCCGAGCCGCCGAGCGATCCGTTCAGCGGGTTCCTGCCGCGAGAAAGTCTCGAGCTTTCGGGCACGGGCACGGTGCGGTTCTCGATGCTCGCGGCGCCGCTGCCGACGGGATCGCGCTTCGAGACCTTCGCGGACATTGTGTTTGACGACAACCCGCCGATCCGCACGAACACGGTGTTCAACACGATCGATTCTGACGACCCGGTCAGCGCAATCGACGCGGAGTCAGCGCCGCCCCAGGCGCTCGAGGGCGGGCAGGTGGTGCTCAACTTCAGCGCCAGCGACGTCGGCAGCGGGCTCGAGGGCGTGCGTGTGCTCGTGCAAGTCGACGGAGGGCCGTATCGGATCTTCCAGCCCCTGACCACGGGCACGACCGCGCTGTTCGATGAGATTGAACCCGGACGCATCTACGGCTTTGCGACGCAGGCGGTCGATATCGCCTCCAACGTCGAGGGTTTGCCGATCGTGCCGGACGCGATCACGGTCGTGCCCACGTTGAGGCTCGATCCCGCGAGCGACACGGGTCAGCCGGGCGACTCGGTGACCGCGCTCACCACGCCAAGGTTCCTGATCGTGTCGATCCCGAACCGTTCACTTCCGATCTCCATCCGCCGGCAGAGCGTCACGGTGCTGGAAGCAACCGTGCAGACCGACGCCGCGGGGCGCGGCACGTTTGAAGTTCCGGCGTCGCGCGCGCTGCTCGACGGCATGCACACGGTGGTTCTGCGGAGTGATGCGGTCGAGTCGCCGCTGGAGGTCACGATCGCGTCTGCGGCGCCGCAGGTCGCGGGCTGGACCGCGATCCGGAGCCACGGCGTGGTGGGCGAGGCGGCGCTTGCGCTGCCGATCGGTCAGCCGGTCAGTGAACCCCGCGCCGGTGGGATTGAGACGATCGAGATCTCGCTTACGGGCACGATCGATCCGGCCTCAGTGACGCCCGGGTCGCTTCGGATCAGCGGGGCGGACGCGACGGGCGCGGCGATCGATGTCTCGTCGAACCTTGTCGCGTTCTCCGTCTCGGCGGATCTTCGGACGCTGCGGGCGAGCATCGCGCCTTCGCTCTCTGTGCCGGGCGTGTACTGCCTGCAAATCGTCGACGTGCGCTCGCCCTCAGGGACGCCGATCGCCGCTGGGCCGCCCGTGTCGGTCACGGTGCTGCCGGGCGATGTTCGCGGCGACGAACGCACCAACGCGAACGACGTGGCGATCGTGCGGGCGCTCGCGGCGGAACTCGATGGCGCGCCGATCGACCCCACGAACCCGACGCATCTTCGCGCTGACATTGACACCGATGGCGATGTGGACGCGGCCGATGTCGCCACCACGCGAAGCGCGGCGCGACTTGACCTCCGCGGCGTCCGCAGGCCTTGCGGCGTGCTGAATCCGCCGTTCGTCTCGGCGCCGGGCTCGGGCACCACGCGTCAGGCGTCGGGCGGGAGCGCGCTCCACGACGACGCACGCCGAGCCACGCGCCCGAGCGGCGTCGGACCGGGACAGAACGCCAGCGCGCCGACGGAACACGAAGGCCTCAGCACGCCGGGCCCGACGCTCCCGGCGGGTCCGGAGCTCGGAGCCTTGTTCGCAGGCTTTGAACACATACCCACGCGGGCGCAGGCCCTGCTCGCGGTCTTTGATCGGTCCTTGATGCTCGATGCCTCGGCGGTTGCTGCGGCGGGACAGGTACCCGTGCCGCGTGTGTCCCCGCTCCCGATGCGGGGCTGGTGGTTGATCGAGCTCGAACCAGGCGCGGACGAGGCGCGCGTGCGTTCGGCGTTGGAAGCACGCGGGCTGTACACCTCGCCTGTGCTCGTAGGCCAGGGCGCGTTGCGGATGTTCGTGCTCCCGGGCCTGATCGGGGAGCAGCACGGTGCGATGCCCGCAGGCATCCGCGTGTCGCCGATCGCCGGAGTGATCTCGCGCATCGAGCCCGAAGTGCGAAGGGCCGAGGAACTCGCGTTGATCGCCCAGCGTCTGCGCGAGTTGGGGGCGGCGCGCGACTGCGAGCCCGAGCTCGCGGTCATCGGTCCCGCTGGCGAGATCGACCGCGCGCCCGCGGCCGAACCGGGCTCGGGCGAGGTGCCTATTCCTCTTGTTGCGCTCGGGTTGGAAGCGCACGCGCCCAATGCGCGTCTGGTTGCGCTCGAACGCACGATGACCGAGATGGGTTTCATGCGCGCCCGGTTTGTGTCGGCGCCGGTGATGCCTTTGAGTGTCTTCTCCGACGCGAGGCGAACCATCGCACGGACGTCGGATGTGCTCGGCGCTCTCGAGCGCCTCGCTGAGGCCGGGCCGGGGGTGCTGCTGGAGACGACCGGGGCCTCGCGCGTGGGCTCACCGATGATCCATCGCGCGCTGAGCTCGCTCGCCGCACGCGGCTGGTCCGTGGTCGTGGGCGACGATCGCTCTGCGATACTCCTGGCCGCACCCGGACGAGCGGAGCTCCGTCGCACGACACCCGCGACGATTCTGGCGGCTGCGGCGGCGCTCGCGCGAACGCGGAGCGACCAACCGCAGGCCGATGACGTGCTCACCATGCTGCGATCGCTCGAGTAGCTCGGCTTATGGCGGCGAGGACTGAGGTTCGGATTGCGGAGCTGCCGCGCCCGTCTCCGAGGCCGTTGCTCGCGCAAGGGCCTCTTTCCAGTCCGCGAGCGCATCGGGTGGTATCGACGAGCCGGGCTTCTCGCTGAGCGCGATCAGGCGCTCGAAGATCGGTCGAGCCTCAGCGGGGCGGTTCAGCGCGACAAGAAGCAGGAACGCGGCGCTCTCTGAGGCGAGCAAGGCCAGCTGCGATGATTCGCCGACCGAGCCGGGCGCAAGCTCGCGGATCAAACCGAACAGGCCCAGCGCCTCATCAAATCGACGCTGGATCTCAAGCGCACGCGCGATCTGGAACCGCGTGCTGAGCACGGCCGGATGGTCGGTCGGCTGGAGCTCGAGCTCGGCCTTGAGCAGCGCGCGGGAGAGCGCCTCAGCCTCCGAGGCGAGGCGCGCGCCGTCGGGCGAACCACGCTCAGCCCGGTCGGCGAGCGTCAGGCGTACGCCCGCATAGTAATTGGCGAAGAGCATCGTGACGGGTTCAGCGGCGACGGGCCCTCGCTCGATGAGCTTGGGAAAGCGGTTCAGCAGCGCGCTCGCGAGATCGAGCTGGGCCGGGTCGTTGCCCGCTGAGTCGAGCGCGAAGCCCACGAGCGTCATGACCGCTTGCACCTCGCGCCTTTGGTCGGGGCCGTCAGCGGCGCGGAAGATGGCCGCGGCGCGCTCGAGGAGTGACTGCGCTTCGGCGCGCGTGCCGACGTAGAACTCCGCTTCGGCGAGGGAGGCCATCGTCTCGGCGGTTTCGGGTGCGCTTGCACCGAAAACGTTCGTGCGGTCGGTGACGAGCTGTCGGAGCAGTGTTTGAGCGTCGGCGTACTTGCCCTGAGCGAGCAGAACGAGCCCGAGGAACTGACGATCGGCGAGGACCGTCGGGTCGGTGCGAGAGTTCGCGTGGGTGGATTGCTCGATCGCAAGTCGGAGCGACCGCTCGGCGCTGGCAGCGTCCCCGAGACTAAAGTTCATCATCGCAAGCGACGACCAAAGCCGCGCGGCGATACGAGGCTGAGACGAGAAGTCGCTCGTAATGCGACCGGCGGCTGCCCTGAGCAACTGCCTCCGAAGGACGGTCTGGGCAAGATCCCTTCGGTTGATCAACCTGAGAGAGGCATCGACGCGGGCGCGATCGGCATCGGTTGTGTCCGCCTCAACGAGGCGCGTTCGGATCTCGTCAAGAATATCGGTGCCGAGCGCACCCACATCAACGTCACTGATCATGCTGGCCTGAAACCTCGCAATCTGATCGCGCTCGCTGGCACGCTGAGATTCGGCGTCTCGAGCATCGAGTGCAAAACTTCGCTGCCAAAGTGCTACTGCCACACCAACAAGCCCCGCGCTCAGCGCGAGAAACACCGCGCTGGCCGCGAAGACCTGCACCTTGTTGCGCCGGACGAACTTGCGCGCGAGGTACGCCTTGGAATCTGGCGCGGCACGCAGCGGGCGGCCCTCAAGATACCGCTGCACGTCGTCGGCGAGCGCCTGCGGGCTCGCATAGCGCCGCTCGCGCTCTTTGCGCAGCGCCATCAGCGGGATCCAGTCCAGCTCCCGGCGGAGTTCGCTCGTGATGCGCTCGCGCGACGCTGAGCGCGCCGCGGCGATCGTCGTCGTGCGCTCGCCCGCGAGCTGCGCGAGGCGCGTGCTGGGTTTCGGCGGCGTGACTTCCTTGATGATTCGCGCAACCTCGGCGAGCGCCGCCTTGCGCAGCTCGTGTGAGTTGAACGGCAGCTCGCCCGTGAGCAACTCATACAGCATCACGCCAAGGCTGTAGACGTCCGCACGGGTGTCG
>JANRKN010000075.1:0-12867 GCA_033763435.1 Planctomycetota bacterium | reverse complement strand
CGTACTGGCGCAAGCACGACGGGCGTTGATCGCGGGGCGGTCGGGTCCGGAGTCAGAAGGAAAGGCAGTCACCATGAGCCGCGATCGTTCCCTGAAGGTTGCCGCGACCACCGCGGCCAAGCGTTCGGTCCTCAAGCGCTCTGAGCGCATCGCCAAGCTCCAGGCCGACAAGAAGTTCAACGACTCCAAGGACAAGGTCCTGGGTCTGGCCAAGACGCTCGTCGGCAAGGCCTGATCGTTCACACCTGTTCTCGTCCATGCCCGACGCCCGCCCTCACCGGCGGGCGTTGTCATTCACGGCCCGCGTATCGTCCACTCCCACGCCGGAGTCCACGCCCATGCCCGACGCGCTCGACGGTCTGATCTCTTCCCGCGCCCGCGCGATCAACGGCTCGGGCATCCGACAGGTTCTCGAGATCGGCGCGCGCGTGCCCGACAAGGTCGATCTCTCGATCGGCCAGCCCGACTTTCCCGTGCCCGACGCGATCCAGAACGCCGCGATCGACGCCATCCGCACCAATCGCAACGGCTATCCGCCCTCCCGTGGCATCCCGCAGCTCATGGAGCGCCTTGCGACGCACGTCCGCGCCGACCTGGGCTGGCGCTGCGCGCCCGACCCCGCCGCGGGCGAAGAGACGGGGCTGATGGTCACCAGCGGCACCTCGGGCGGGCTCATGCTCGCGGCGCTCGCGCTGCTCAATGACGGCGACGAGATCATCATCCCCGACCCCTGGTTCGTCCTGTATCCGTATCTCGCGACGATGACCGGCGCCAAGGCCGTCAAGTGCGACACGTACCCGGACTTCAAGCTGACGGCCTCGCGCGTGGAGCCTCTGATCACGCCGCGGACCAAGGCGATTCTGCTCTGTTCGCCCGGCAATCCGTCGGGCGTCGTCGCGAGCGAGCGCGAGTGCGCCGAGTTGCTCGCGCTGTGCCAAGCGCGGAACATCGTGCTGATCTCCGACGAGATCTACGACGAGTTCGCGTACAGCGAGACGCGCACGCAGTACAAGGCCGACGGATCGAAGAAGGTGTGCCCATCGCCCGCGCGCCTGCCCGGCGCGGCCGAGCGGGTGCTCGTCATCCGCGGGTTCGGCAAGACCTACGGCGTCACGGGCTGGCGATTGGGCTATGCGACGGGGCCCAAGCGCCTGATCGACGAGATGGCCAAGCTGCAGCAGTACGTGTACGTGGGCGTGCCGCACCCGCTGCAGGTGGGCGCGGCCGCGGCGCTGGATGTGGACATGACGCCGCACGTTGCCGAGTATGAGCGTCGTCGCGATCTGGTCGTCCGGCGCCTGCGCGAGGTCACGGACGTGCAGATGCCCGGCGGGGCGTTTTATGCCTTTGCGCAGGTTCCCGCCCGCATGGGCACCGACGAGGGCCGGAGCCCCGCGCGGACGCTCTTTCACCGGGCGCTGGACCACAAGGTGCTGATCGTCCCGGGCGATACGTTCTCGGCGCGAGGGACGCACTTCCGCCTGAGCTTCGCGACCGAGGCCTCCAAGCTCGAACGCGGGCTGGACGTGCTCGTGAAGCTGATGAAGGGCTGATCGCCCGGCGGCTCGGTCGCTGAGTTTTTTCGGAGCTTTGCTGGCCCCGACCCCAAAGCGGTGGCACGTTGACCGTACTGGGTCAAGGTCTGCGCGCACGTGAGGGTCACGCGTGCGCAGTGCGGTTTGGTCGCCGCAATCCCTTGAAGGTCCCGGCTGGAGTCTGCGCGATGACGCAGCTTTCGTTCGCGTGCGCACGGGCGGCGCTGGCGCTCTCGCTTCTGGCGGGCGCGGCCTCGGGCTCGGTGTTCACGGTGCTCAGTGGTCCGACGCCGGGCCAGCCGATCTTTGCGGGCGATCCGCGCAACCGCGCGCCGGGCGATATCACCCTGGGCGCCGTCCCGACCGTCACGCTGCGGGCTGATGTCGCCGGTGAAGTCCGCGACTTTGTCGCCACGCTCGATTTCTCCGCCAGTCTGGGCAGCTATCAGCGCTCGGGTTCGGTCGGGAACTGGGTCCACCGCTATTCGCTGTGGGGCTCGGCGAGCTTTCGGTCCGTGACCGACGGCAGCGAGCTGCTCCGCGTCGACTTCCGCGACGCACTCTTTGAAAGCCGGAGCTTCGGCGAGAGCACCTGGGGCATGTCGGCGACGCTGCGGGGCGACGACAGCTTTGCGCAGGTGGCGTTCGCGACCGGGGGCGCGCTCGCGGGTCTGGACGTCTCGCGTGAGCGGGCGTTCCGGTTTGAACTGAATCAGTTGCGGGGCGCGCCGGGAGGCGTGCTCGTTGGTCTGTCGGAGGGCTTGCCGCGGGACGCGTGGCTGGCCCAAGGGGGCTTCTGGGGTACGGCGGTTCCCGGACCGGGGACGTTCGTGCTGGGGCTTGTGCCGGTGTGCATGGCTGCACGCCGGCGGAGAGGTCACGGAGGGCCGGTTCCCGCACGGCGCGCGGGATTGAGTAAGGAGTAGCGCCATGCGTCCGCCAAAAACCCTAGGTCAGCGACTCATTTTGCTGGCGTTTGGGCAATCTCGGCGCATGTTTCTCCTAGCCCGTGGCGCATGCCGCGGGTCTCGTAGTGGTCCGACTTCCTGCACGGGGTCGGTTTGTACCCCCATTGCGAACAACGCCTAGAGCGGAAGGAGAGTCCCTGTGATTCGTTCTCTTGCTGGTCTTGCGATTCTTGGTGCGGTGGCCGGTTCGGCCAACGCCGCGTTCTTCTCGTTCGCGTCGGATACGGCCGACGCTTCCTGGACCTTCACGGGCCAGGGCAACCAGATCACCTCGGCCCTTGCCCCGAACTCGACGGTCACCCTCGAGGTCTCGGACAACGGCCAGAACCCGATCTCGTTCGTGACGCGGTTCAGCGCGAACTTCACGCTGACCTACGTGACGAGCATCCAGGTGGGCGCCTCGTGGCAGCACCTGTACAACCTGGACGGGTCGTTCGCGTTCCGCGACGCCTCGGACAACAGCCTCATCCTCGACGCGACGTTCACGGGCGGCTCGATGACCGCGCTGGGCGGCCGTCGCAGCTGGGGCGCTTCGGGCACGGCGTTCGGCGCTGATCCCGAGACGAACATCAACTACACGCTGCACAAGAACATCGCTTCGCTCGGCCTCTCGGCCGGCGCTCTGCCGATCGCGCCTGACTTCAACTTCACCCTGACGGTGCTCAACACGTCGGGCATCATCCCGTACCCCGCTTCGGCCCCGGGCCGCGGCGTGGCGCTGGACGCGAACTTCCTCCCGAGCCTCACGTGGTACTCGGAGGGTTCGTACTCGGGTTCGGCCCAGGTGCCGACGCCCGGCTCGATGGCCCTGCTCGGCGCGGCTGGCCTGATGGTCGCCCGTCGCCGCCGCAAGTAAGTCTGAACGCGGGTCTGCTCCCCGCGAACATGGGACTCTCTCCGAACCGCCCGCGCCTTGCGGGCGGTTCTTTTTTTCGTCCGGTCGATCCGCGCACAGGATCGCCGTTCGGGTCCGTTCGATCAGCTCGGGCGCACGACCGCGGCGATTTCGGCGTGGAACGCGAGCGCGGCCTCGCGGATCGCGCCACGCCAATCGCTGTGGTCTCCTGCGGGGTAGATGATCGAGCGCGAGGCGGTCACGAGCACGCCGCTGGTTTCGGGCGCCGAGCCCGGGCGGACCATCGGCACGATGTCTTTGGCTGAGCCGCCCTGCGCTCCGAAACCCGGGATGAGGAACCAGGTGTCGGGCATGAGCCGTCGCAGTTCGGCGGCATCGGCGGACTTGGTCGCGCCGACGACCGCGCCGACGTCGGAGAGCCCGGAGGCGCCGCGCCGAGTTTCACCCAATCTCCGCACGATCGCCGCGACGTGCCCCGCGACCGTTGTGCCTGCGGTCCCCCCGGCGCCACCGGCCCCACCGGCCCCACCGGCCAAGCGCTCGGACTGGATCACATCCGAGTCGGGGTTGGACGTGCGGACAAGGACGAAGATGCCCAGCCCCGCGTCGAGGTAGGGCATGAGCGTGTCGGGGCCGAGATAGGGCGAGAGGGTGATCGCGTCGGCGCGGGCGCCCGAGGCCGCGGCGGCGTAGTGGCGCGCCGAGATGCCGATATCGCCTCGCTTGGCGTCCAGCAGCGCGAGCACGCCGCGGGGGGCGCATGCGGCGAGTCCCTCTTCCAGCGCCGCGACGCCCCGCGCGCCGTAGCGCTCGTAGCAGGCGGACTGAAACTTGACGATCGGCGCAACGCCCTGCGCGGCATCCAGCACGCCGATGGTGAACGCGCGGATCGCATCGACCGGGTCAGGGTGCGACGCGCGGATCGCCGGGGGAATCTGCTCGATGACCGGGTCGAGCCCGACGCAGATCGGCGAGCCCGCTCGGCGGATGTGGTCACTCAGGCGCTGGGCAAAGGACATACGGTTGTTCTCCCGGAGAGACGGGGGAAGGCGGATGGTGCGGGCGGCGGGATTGTTCCCACCCTCGGCGCCTGGCGGAGAAGCGCCCGATGACGAACCCGGCGGCCGAGATGCCCGCGCACTTGGACCTCAAGAAGGACCGGGGCCTGACGATCCAGTGGGCCGACGGGTCGAGCTCGTACTACTCGATCGCGTACCTGCGGAAGATGTCGCCCAGCGCGGACATGCGCCAGCTTCGCGAGGAAATGAAGAAGAACCCGCTGGCGGTGCTGCCGGCGAGCGCGGCTCGTCCGGGCGGGCCTCTGACGGCGCTGGGGGCCGAGCTGGTGGGCAACTACGCGCTGCGGATCCGCTTCAGCGATGGGCACGACACGGGGATCTACTCGTGGGCGTACCTGCGTGAGATCGACCCGCGGACACCGAGCGCCGAGAGCCCGCGGCCGGATGCTCCGGTGCCCTGATGAGCCGCGAGCGCGCGACGAGGACGTGCTTCGCGGGCGATGCGAGATCGATTGCGCGTTGGCTGCTAGGCCAGCGGCTCGTGCGTGTTCTCCCGGGCGGGGGCGAGCGGTTGGCGGGGATCATCGTCGAGACGGAGGCGTATCTGGGGCCTCGGGATCGGGCGAGCCATACGTGGAACGGGCGGCGAACGGCGCGGAATGAGGTGATGCACGGCGGCGCGGGGCACGCGTATGTCTACTTCACGTACGGGCTGCACCACTGCCTGAACGTCGTGACAGGCGACGCGGGGGCGGTGCTGATCCGCGCGCTCGAAGCGACCGAGGGCGCCGAGCGGATGCGCGAGCTGCGGAACGGGCAGCGCGCACTGGCCTCCGGTCCCGCGCGGCTCACGCAGGCGATGGCGATCGACCTCGCGCTCAACGGCGAGGACCTCGAACAATCGGACCGGCTGTGGATCGAAATCACCCGGCCCGAGTCGGTCCGCGTGCGTGTGAGGACGACGGCGCGCGTGGGCGTGGAGTATGCCGGGGCGTGGGCCGCGAGGCGCTTGCGGTACTTCATCGCGGGCCATCCTGAGGTGAGCCCCGGCAAGCCCTCCGCACCGAAGCCGAACAGGAAAGACGGGAAGGGCACGGGTCGGCGGGGGACGACGGGAGCCTGAACCGGGCGCCGAAGGCACGATTGTGAATCTTGGAACCGAGTTCGGACGATGCCGAACAGATGGTGGGGAACGGGTGGGGAACGGGTGGGGACTGGTGGAGCGGGGCACGGAGAATCGGCATCCAAAGCCGGTCACCGGGCCGGTGGGAACGGTTACGATGAGTTCGTCCGGGGGTTGGGGCGCTCGTGGAGCTGGTGGGGACGGAGGTAGGACCGTGTCCGAGCAGGTGCAGCAGCCCGACTGGAACACGCTTCGCGAAAAGGCGGGCCCGTACCCGACCGAGGCGTATCTGTTCGTCCGCGACGGCCTGGCGCACACCATGAAAATGGTTTACGGCTCCGAAGAGCCCACGGGCGATGAGTCGCGGCATGTCTCGGGCCAGCAGCTGTGCCTGGGACTCAAGGACTACGCGCA
The DNA here is from genome assembly GCA_033763435.1 of Planctomycetota bacterium. Taxonomy (GTDB): domain Bacteria; phylum Planctomycetota; class Phycisphaerae; order Phycisphaerales; family UBA1924; genus JANRKN01. The sequence goes on along the minus strand of JANRKN010000075.1, from coordinate 6,952 downwards.
GGCGCGCTACGGCCTGCTCGCTCGCACCGTGCTCGACAAGTGGCACATCCGCAAGACCGATGACTTCGGCAAGATCGTGTTCGCCATGATCGACGCCGGGCTGATGCGCCGGACCGAGGACGACTCGCTCGAAGACTTCCGAGGCGTGTTCGACTTCGGCGAGGCGTTCGCGACCCTCGAAACCAAGCGGGCCAGCGTCGCCAGCAACGCCTGAGAACTCAGCCGCAACGCGTGAGGACCACGCCCGTGGACCGATAGGTGGCGTGGCTGTCCGCTGCGCGTGCAATCGAGGGCGCGGCATCCCCAAGAACGGCGCGGGCCGTGCTCTGCGCGGTCGGCGCGGATGGAGTAGCCTGTGCGGGGTTCCACCACCCCCCACCACTGCCCCACACGCAGCACGCCCAAGGAACGGACACGCAGGCGATGACCAACACCCCGGAGAAGCCCGGCAGCGACTGGAAGACGCAGCACCTATGGCAGATTCAGCCGGTGCGCGACGTGCTGCTGTTTGCCGCGATCTTTGGGATTCTTTATCTCGGCTGGCTGCTCTCGGTCGTCACGGTGCCGATCCTGATCGCGACGGGGCTGGCGTACTTGTTTGAGCCTCTGGTCAAGCGCCTGACGGGGCTGTGGGGCGGGCGCGTGCTGAGCCGCCCGACCGTCGCGATGCTGATCATTGTGTTCGCGGGTCTGGCGGTGGTGATCCCGGCGACGCTGGGCGTGGGCTTCGGCGTGGCGCAGGGCGTGCGATTTGCGCAGCAGACCGCGACGAACGTCGACCGCCTCCAGCGCTCGATCGAGAAGCCCGAGGATCAGGCCCTGCGCGACGCACTCCCGGGCCGGACGTGGGTGCGGATCCGCGACTTCATCGTCGAAGAAAAGCACCGCGAGGACGAGCGCAACGCCGCGGTCGCGACGGGGCAGCCGATCGGCGAGAGCGGTTCGGTGCCCGAGACGGTTGCGCCGGGCACGGCAACGCCCGAACCGAGCGAAAACTCCGCGCCTGCCGATTCGGGCACGGGCTCGCCTGAGAGTCCGGTCCCGTCGCCCGCGCCGAGTGAGACGAGTGAGACGAGCGAGCAGAATGCGAAGCTCGACCCGACGCCGACACCTGCACAGGCCAGCGCGGTGCGGACCGAGCCCTCGCCCGTGTATGTCGCGACCAAGTGGGCGCTGGCGTACGTGCGTGAGAATGCACAGGCGATCGGCAAGCAGGCGCTGGCGACGGGGCGCGATGCGTTCAATATCGTCGCGCGCGTGGTCGGGTCGGTGGGCGGGTTCCTGTTCAGCGGCTTTCTGACCGCGTTTTTCTTCTTCTTCATCTGCACGGGCTGGGGCGAGGTGATCCGGTTCTGGCGCGGGCTGATCCCCGAGCGTCGGCAGAGCCGGGTGATTGATCTGGTGAAGAAGATGGACCGCGTGATCGCGGGGTTCATTCGCGGGCGGCTGACGATCTGCTTTGCGCTCATGTGCTGGTACAGCCTGGCATACTTCCTAATCGGGGTGCCGGCGCCGTTGATTCTGGGGCCGATCGTCGGCGTGCTGGCGCTGTTGCCGTATGTCTCGTTCCTGGGTGTGCCGACGGCGATCGTGCTGCTGGCGCTGGAGCCAGGCGCGGGCGCGGGGACGGTGTGGACGAACACGTGGATGTTTGTGGTGGCGGCGCCGGCGGTGGTGTTCGGGGTGGCGCAGGTGATGGACGACTATGTGCTGACGCCTCGGATTCAGGGGCAGAGCACGGATATGAACACGCCGGCGATTCTGTTCGCGTCGCTGGCGGGGGGCGTGCTGGCGGGGGTGTACGGGCTGCTGCTCGCGATTCCTGTGGCAGCGTGCCTGAAGATCCTGCTGAAGGAAGTGTTCTGGCCCAAGTTCAAGGCGTGGGCCGAAGGGCGTGCGCGGGACTTCCTGCCGATTGAGGGCGGCGAGTCGCAGGACGGTTAAGTCGGCAAAAAAGCGGACGCACGGGTACACTCTTCGCTCGCTGGCCTCTCGGTCGGCACGTTGGAAGGAGTGCTGCGCATGCGTCGAGCGTCGTTGGCGGTTCGGGCGGTGAGGCTCGTGGTTCCGGCGGTGCTCACGCTGCTGGCGGGGACGAGCTTCGGGCAGGATTCGGCTGCCGTGACCGCGCCGCCCGCGGGCGTGACGATCAAGGCGATTGAGCCCCGGCTGACGATCAAGCAGCCCCGTCTGGACGCGATGCCGAGGGTCGATCTGCAGGCCGACGCGACGCTGGGCTATTACCGCATGCCGGCGATCCACGGCGAGACGATCGTGTTCGTCTCCGAGGGCGACCTGTGGAAGGTCTCGACCAAGGGAGGCCGGGCGACGCGCCTGACGACGCATGCGGGCGACGAGACGCTTCCCGCGATCAGCCCCGACGGGAAACTCGTCGCGTTCGTGGGCACCTACGAAGGGCCGGCCGAGGTGTACACGATGCCGATCGAGGGCGGCCTGCCCACGCGGCGCACGTGGGATGGGGCGCGCGTGGGCGTGGCGGGCTGGACGCCCGACGGGAAGCTGCTGTTCACTTCCAATCGGGACGCGCCCAAGCGCAATATCCATCTGTTCGCGCTCGACCTTGCGACCAATCAGGCCCGGGCGTATCCGCTCGCGCAGGCGTCCGATGCCGCGGCCGGCGAGGACGGGACCGTGTTCTTCACGCGCCTGCCCTTCCAGGGCTCGTGGACGGACCGCTACAAGGGCGGCACCGTGCAGCAGCTGTGGAGCTGGACGCCACCCGCGGGCTGGCGCGAGGGCCAGCGCGATGGTCAGACGATTGAGAACCTGCCCGAAGCCAAGCCGCTGACGACGGACTACCCGGGCACGAGCCGGCGCGCGATGGTCTGGAAGGGCCGGGTGTACTTTGTCTCCGACCGCGACGGGTTCATGAACCTCTGGTCGATGAAGCCCGACGGGACCGACCTCGAGCAGCACACCAAGCACACGCACTTTGACATCGGTTCGGCGTCGCTTGAGGGCGGGAAGATCGTCTACCAGCTGGGCGCGGACCTGCGCCTGTTCGACATCAGCTCGGGCAAGGACCAGGCGCTGGCGATCTCGCTCGATTCGGACTTTGACCAGACGCGCGAGAAGTTCGTCCGCAACCCCGTGAGCTGGATCACATCGGTCGATCTCTCGCCCTCGGGCGACAAGGTCGCGCTCGTCGCGCGCGGGCTGGTGTTCGTCGCGCCCGCCAAGCAGGGGCGGCTCGTGGAAGTGCCCCACCGCGAGGGCGTCCGGCACCGCAACGCGCGCTTCATGCCCGACGGCAAGTCGATCGTTTCGCTCTCGGATGAGTCGGGCGAGGTCGAGCTCTGGAAGCTCCCCGCCTCGGGCGTGGGCGAGCAGACGCAGCTGACGAGCGACGGCGTCGTGCTGCGATGGGACTCGGTGCCGTCGCCCGACGGGAAGCTGATCGCCCACCACGACAAGAACCAGCGGCTGTGGATCTATGACGTCGAGGGCAAGCGCAACACGCTGATCGCCGACTCGATCCATGAGGACTTCGGCGATCTCACGTGGTCGCCCGACAGCCAATGGCTCGCGTGGGTCGAGGCGGACGAGAACACCAACCGCCGGATCGTGCTGTGGAGTGTGGCCGACGGGACGCGGACGTTCGCGACGACGGATCGGTTCAACTCGTTTAGCCCGGCGTGGAGCCGGGACGGGAAGTGGCTGTACTTCCTGTCGGACCGGCACCTTCAGTCGGTGGTCGGGAGCCCGTGGGGGCCGCGGGCGCCTGAGCCGTTCTTTGACAAGCAGATCAAGGTGTACCAGATCGCGCTGAAGGCCGGGACGCGGAGCCCGTTCCGCGCGGACGACGAGGTCGAGGCCGCGCGGGCGGAAGCGGAGAAGGCCAAGAAAAAGGACGAGGCCAAGAAGGACGACGGCAAGAAGGATGAGGCCAAGCCCGCGGATGCCAAGCCTTCTGAGAACAAGCCCGCCGACGCGGCTCCCGCGCAGGCCCCCGGCGAGCCCAAGAAGGATGAACCGAAGAAGGACGAGCCCAAGAAGGATGAGGGCAAGAAGGACGACGGCAAGAAGGACGGGGTGAAGGTCGAGATCGATCTCGACGGCCTCGCGGCGCGTCTGGAAGAGCTGCCCGTGCCGCCGGGGAACTACTCGGGCCTGAGCGCCGCGGAGAAGGCGCTGTTCTTTGTCTCCGCGGGCCGGGGCGAAGGGGGCGAGCCGGATCTGGTGGCGCTCCCGATCACGAATGATTCGCCTGAGCTCAAAGTGGTGCTTTCGGACATTCGCCAGTATCAGCTCTCGCAGGACGGGAAGAAGCTGCTGATCCGCAAGGGGGATCAGTTCGCGGTGGTCGATGCCGCGCCGGCGCCCGCGAGTCTGGAGAAGAAGACGATCGATCTGTCGGGGATGAGCTTCTCGGTGACGCCGCGGGAGGAATGGCGGCAGATGCTCGTCGAGGCCTGGCGCCTGATGCGGGATTACTTCTACGACCTCAACATGCACGGCGTGGATTGGAAGGCGGCGCTGGATCGGCACCTGCCGCTGGTGACGCGCGTGCGCAGCCGGGCGGAGCTGTCGGACCTGCTCGGGCACATGGTGAGCGAGCTCTCGGCGCTGCACCACTTCGTGTCCGGGGGCGACATGCGCCGGGGCGATGACAACGTGCAGATCGCGTCGCTTGGCGCGCGCCTCTCTCGGGATGATGCGGCGGGCGGATTCCGCGTGACGCACATCGCGGTCACGGACCCCGACGAGCCGTCGGCCGCGGCGCCGCTGGCGCGCCCGGGCGTGAACGTGAAGGTCGGCGACGTCATCAAGCACGTCAACGGCGTGCCGACGCTCAGCGTGCCGGACATCTCGGTACTGCTGCGTCAGAAGGCGGGGCGGCAGGTGCTGCTCCGCGTCGCCGATGCGGCGGGTGCTGAGCGCGACGTCATCGTGGAACCCATCACCAGCGGCGCGGCCAGCAACCTGCGCTACGACGAGTGGGAATACACCCGCCGGCTCCGCACCGAAGCCCTCAGCAAGGGCCAGGTCGGGTACGTGCACCTGCGCGCGATGGGTACGGGCGACATGGCCCAGTTCGTCCGCGACTTCTACCCCGTGTTCCACAAGCCGGGCCTGATCATCGACGTGCGCGACAACGGCGGCGGCAACATCGACTCGTGGATCCTCTCGCGTCTGCTCCGCAAGAGCTGGTTCTTCTGGAATCAGCGCGTGGGCCGGAGCAACTCGTGGAACATGCAGTACGCGTTCCGCGGGCACGTGGTCGTGCTGTGCAACGAGCACACGGGGTCCGACGGCGAGGCCTTCGCCGAGGGCATCAAGCGCCTGAACATCGGCACCGTGCTGGGCACGCGGACCTGGGGCGGTGAGATCTGGCTCACGTCGAGCAACGTGCTGGTCGACCGGGGTCTGGCCTCCGCGGCGGAGTTCGGCGTCTTCGGCCCCGAGGGCACGTGGCTCATCGAGGGCCATGGCGTCGAGCCCGATGTCGTCGTCGATAACCTGCCCGTCGAGACGTACCAAGGCGCGGACAAGCAGCTGGATGCCGCGGTGAACCTGCTGATCGAGAAGATCAGCGCCGACCCGCGAGCGATCCCGCCAGTGCCCGCGCTGCCGGACAAGAGCTTCAAGAAGTGAGCCGCGCGAATCGCGAATCGTGAGTGGCGAATCGGGGGAAGCAGGCCAGTGGCCAGTGGGCGACGGCAGGACCGATGCTGCGATCTGCCGCCATCGGTCCGATGCCTGCTGCCCGATGCTGCCTGCGTCGCCCGAATCCCGAAGGCTGTTTACTTCCGCTTCTTGAACTTGCTCTTGATGCTGGGTGTGTAGGTGCTGCCGCCCGTGCGGAGACCGGGCAGGCCCTTGATGCCGGGGACCATGCCGCCCATGCCACCCGAGGCCTGAAGCTCCTTGACGGCCTTGATCTTGTCCGCCGAGTTCATCGAGCCCATTGTGCGGCTGATCTTGTTCATCGCGTCGCACTGCTTGACGAGCGTGCCGACCTCTTCGTGCGAGGTGCCCGCACCGGTCGCGATGCGGCGACGGCGTGAGAGATCGATCACGCTCGGGCGCGTGCGCTCATGGCGCGTCATGGAGCTGATCATGGCCTCGACGCGGTCGATCTGCTTCTCATCGACTTGGACGTCCTTCATCATGGAGCCGACGCCGGGGAGCATGCCCAGCAGGTTCTTGAGCGGGCCCATGCGCCGGAGCGTCTTGAGCTGACCGAGGAAGTCCTCCATGTTCATCTCGCCCTTGGCGAGCTTGTCGTTGAGGCGCTGGGCCTCTTCTTCGGAGACTTCGGACTGGGCCTTTTCGACGAGCGAGACGACGTCGCCCATGCCCAGGATGCGCCCGGCGATGCGGTCGGCGTGAAACTCTTCGAGGGCGTCGATCTTCTCGCCGGTGCCGATGAACTTGATCGGTGCGCCGGTGACCTGCTTGACGCTGAGCGCCGCACCGCCGCGGGTGTCTGAGTCGAACTTGGTGAGGATCACGCCGTCGATCTGGAGGCGCTGATGGAAGGCCTTGGCGCTCTGCACGGCGTCCTGGCCGGTCATCGCGTCAACGACGAGGAAGATGTGATGAGGCGTGAGCGCGCGGTTGACCTGCGCGAGCTCGCCCATCAGCTCGTCGTTGACGTGTAGTCGCCCGGCGGTATCGAGGATGAGGACGTCGACATTCAGCTTGAGCGCCTCGGCGAGCGCGCGCTGGCAGACGCCCACGGCGACGCCGACGGCCTTGCCGTACTCGGCGCACTTGTCGGGCTCGCCGTAGAAGTGCACCGCCGCGCCGACGGGCACGGCTTCCTTGACCGACTCGGCGACGGTGCGGAGCTGATCAACGGCGGCAGGCCGCTGGAGGTCGGCGGCGGCGAGCATGACGGAGCGGTTCTTTCGGCGCAAGTATGCCGCGAGCTTGCCGCAGGTCGTGGTCTTGCCCGAGCCCTGGAGGCCCGACATCATGACGATCG
>JANRKN010000074.1:0-6786 GCA_033763435.1 Planctomycetota bacterium | reverse complement strand
AAGATGCCGCGATGGACGTTCGAGAAGTTCCCCGAGGCCGACGAAACGCTCACGACGCAGATGAAGAGCGTGGGCGAGGCGATGGCGATCGGGCGGACGCTCAAGGAGAGCCTGCAGAAGGTGATCCGCTCGATGGACGTCAAGCGCTTCGGCTTGGGCCTGGACCACAACGACAAGTGGCTCGCGGCGATGCGCGCGATCGAGCGCGATCAGCTCGTGCTTGACGTCATGGGCGATCCGCGAGGTGGGCGCACGGGCAAGGCGGGCGAGTCGATCCCGGTGCGCGAACCCTCGGGCGGCAGCCCCACGGGCCTGCGCACGGCCGACGGCGCGCCCATCGAATGGCCCATCCCGCTCGACAAGCTCACGCGCAAGCTCGCCGTGCCCAGCCAGGGGCGCATCTACTACCTGCGCTACGCGATGAAGATGGGCTGGTCGGACGCGAAGATCCATCAGCTCACGAAGATCGATCCGTTCTTCCTCGATCAGATCCGCCAGCTCGTGCAGTTCGAGGACGTGCTCTGCTCGTACCGCGCGCTGGGCGACGTGCCCGCGGAGGTCTTCCGCGAGGCCAAGCAGCTCGGCTACTCCGACGCGCAGCTCGCGAACCTGTACCTGGGCAAGATCGCGCCCGACACGATCCTTGCCGTGCGCAAGCACCGCCAGGGTCTGGGCATCGAGCCGGTGTACAAGCTCGTGGACACCTGCGCCGCCGAGTTCGAGGCGGTGACGCCGTACTACTACTCGACGTACGAAACGGGCGTGGAGAAGGTCGATGGCGCGAGCGTGCGCACGCTGCCGCCCGAGGACGAGGTTCGCGTCTCGCCGCGCAAGAAGGTCGTGATCATCGGCGGTGGGCCCAACCGCATCGGTCAGGGCATCGAGTTTGACTACTGCTGCGTCCATGCCGCGTTCTCGGCCCGGGAGCTGGGCTTCGAGAGCGTGATGATCAACTCCAACCCCGAAACCGTCTCGACCGACTACGACACGAGCGACCTGCTGTTCTTCGAGCCCCTCACGCTTGAGGACACGCTGAACGTGATCGAGCGGCTGAACGGGCGCGGGCTCGGCGCGGTGCCGGGGCTTGTCCACGGCGTGATCGTGCAGTTCGGCGGGCAGACGCCCCTGAACCTGTCGAAGGGTTTGGTCGCCGCGGGCGCGCCGATCATCGGCACCAGCGTCGATTCGATCGACCTCGCCGAGGACCGCGACCGGTTCGACGCGCTGCTGGAGAAGCTCAAGCTTCAGCGTCCGGCCTCGGGCATCGCGCGCTCGCTCGACGAAGCGGTCGAGATCGCCGGGCGCATCGGCTACCCGGTGCTGCTGAGGCCCAGCTACGTGCTGGGCGGGCGTGGCATGGAAATCTGCGCCGACGAAAAGGCCCTGCGCGCGTTCGTCACCAACGCGCTCCGCATCAGCGACCTTGACGGCGCGCCGGTGCTCATCGATAAGTTCCTCGATGGCGCGCTCGAGATCGACGTCGATGTGGTGGCCGACTTTGCCACGTCCGCGCCCTCCGGCGCGGAGAGGGCCACGTCCGCGCCCTCCGGCGCAGACAAGTCCGACGCGACGTTTGCCACCTCCGCCAACGGCGGGCGGGCGCTGATCGCGGGCATCATGGAGCACATCGAGCACGCGGGCGTGCACTCGGGCGACTCGGCCTGCACCATCCCGCCCTGGTCGATCTCCGACGCGACGGTGAAGCAGATCCGCCACATCGGTCAGAGCCTGGCGCGCGAGCTGCGCGTCCGCGGGCTGATGAACCTTCAGCTCGCGCTGAAGGACGGCGTGATCTACATCCTCGAAGTGAACCCGCGCGCCAGCCGCACCGTGCCGTTCGTGTCCAAGGCGACGCACGTCCCCTGGCCCGCGATCGCGGCGAAGGTTATGATGGGCCGCTCGCTCGATCAGCTCGGCGCGCGCGAGTCCGCTGCGGCCTTTGCCTCGCGCGAGTCCACGCCCCTGGGCTGGTTTGCCGTCAAGGAATCGGTCTTCCCGTTCGGCAAGTTCCCGGGCGTCGACGTGATCCTCGGCCCCGAGATGCGCTCGACGGGCGAGGTCATGGGCATCGACCGTTCGTTCCCGATCGCGTTCGCGAAGGCCCAGCTCGCCGCGGGCACGCGACTGCCCACCGATCCCTCCAAGGGCGGCATCTGGATCAGCGTCCGCGAGAGCGACAAGCCCGCCGTGCTCGAACCCGCGCGCACCCTGGCCAAGATGGGCTTCACCATCTACGCGAGCCACGGCACGGGCGCGTTCCTCGCGCAGCACGGCATCGAGACCGTCCCCGTCCATCGCGTCGGCGGCGGCGCGCGCCCCAACGTGCTCGACCTCATGGCCGACGGCAAGGTCGCGCTTCTGATCAACACGCCCACACGCACGGGCTACGGCACCGACGAGGGCAAGATCCGCTCGACGGCGGTGCGGCAGAACGTCCCGATGCTCACCACCGTCACCGCCGCCAGCGCCGCCGTCATGGCGATCCACGCCCTGCGCCAGGGCGATTGGACCGTCGCCGCGCTGCAGGACTATCGCGCGATCAACGACAATGGGCCGCTGGTCGAAACCGTCGGCAAGGCCAAGCCCGCGCTGACGTGACGCGGCGTGACTGAGGCGTCACTCGACCGTGACGCAGCGTGACTGAGGCGTCACTCCACCGTGACGCTTTTCGCCAAGTTCCGGGGCTTGTCCACGTCGTGCCCGCGCAGCACCGCCGCGTGGTACGCCATCATCTGCAGCGGCACCACCGCGAGCATCGGGCTCAGGCACTCGGGCACGTCGGGGATGTACAGCACATCCTCGGCGTAGTTCTTGATCTCGCTGTCGCCCTCGGTCGCGACCGCGATCACGTGCCCGCCGCGGGCGCGCACTTCCTGGATGTTGCTCATCACCTTCTCGTACTGCCGGCCCTTGTTGGCGATGAACACCGCGGGCATCCCGTCGTTGATCAGCGCGATGGGCCCGTGCTTCATCTCCGCCGCGGGCATGCCCTCGGCGTGGATGTACGAGATTTCCTTGAGCTTCAGCGCGCCCTCGAGCGCGGTCGGATAGTTGTACCCGCGGCCCAGGAACAGCCAGTTCTCGCGGTCGCAGTACTTCTCCGTGACCTTCTTCACGTGCGCGTCGAGCGTCAGGATCTGCTCGATCTTCTCGGGAACCTTGTCCAGCTCGCGCAGCAGGTGCCCCGTCGTGTCCGCCCCCAGGAAGCGCCTGCGGCCCATCCACAGCGCGACCATCGTCAGCACCGCGACCTGTCCCGTGAACGCCTTCGTGCTCGCGACGCCGATCTCCGGCCCCACGCGCAGATACACGCCCGCGTCCGTGTCGCGCGAGATCGTCGAGCCCACGACGTTGATCACGCCCAGCGCCAGCGCCCCGCGGTCCTTCGCTTCGTGCAGCGCCGCGAGGGTGTCCGCCGTCTCGCCCGACTGGCTCACCGCGACCGCGAGCGTGTTCTCCTCGATGATCGGGTTGCGATAGCGGAATTCGCTCGCGTACTCGGCGATGGAGGGGATCTTCGCGAGGTCTTCGAGCAAGTACTCGCCGATCATCGCCGCGTGCAGCGCCGTGCCCTGGCCCAGCAGCACGATGCGCTTGGCCTTGATGAGTTCCTTCGCGTGGTCCGCCAGGCCGCCCAGGATCACCTTGCCCTCTTCGGCATTGAAACGCCCGCGGAAGCTGTTCCGCAGGGCCTTGGGCTGTTCGAAGATTTCCTTCTGCATGAAGTGCTGGAAGCCGCCGAGTTCGATCTCTTCGAGTTCGAGTTCCAGCTGCTGGACCTTGGGCGTGACGGGCACGTTGTGGATGGTGCTGGTGCGGAAGCCCTTGGGCGTGAGCTTCATGACGTTGTAGTCGTCGAGGGTCATCGCCTGCGAGGTGTGGGCGATGATCGCGGCGCCGTCGGAGGCGACGACGAACTCGCCGTTGCCGATGCCGACCATCAGGGGCGAGCCCTTGCGCGCGACGACCAGCGTGTCGGGCTCGCGCTCGCAGATCACCGCGATCGCGTACGCGCCGGTGACTTCGCGCAGCGCGGCCTGCACCGCGGCCTCAAGGTCGCCCTCGTACAGCTCGCCGATCAGCATCGCGAGGACCTCGGTGTCGGTCTGGCTCGCGAACTTGTGGCCCTTTTCCTCCAGCAGCTTCTTGAGCGAGGCGTAGTTCTCGATGATGCCGTTGTGCACCACCGCGATGCCCACGCGGTCGTCGCGGTGGGGGTGGGCGTTGAACTCGGTGACCCCGCCGTGCGTCGCCCAGCGCGTGTGCACGAGGCCCAGCGTCCCCGGCAGCCCGCCGAGGGATTCGAGCTTGTCCTCGAGGTTGCTCACGCGCCCGACGGCGCGGACGACGTTCAGCTTCCCGTTGTTGATCGTCGCCAGGCCCGCCGAGTCATACCCGCGGTACTCCAGGCGCTTGATGCCCTCGATCAGAAGGTTCTGGCAGTTCTTCCCGCCGACGTACGCGACGATCCCGCACATGCGCTCGCTCCCTGACCAACCCCGTTCCTGAATCCGTCCCCGCCCCCGAACAGGCGTTCATCGGTCCGATGGCCCGGCCCGCCCACACGCCGGGGCAAGCCCGACTGTACGGAACCCCCGCCCCCCCGGTTCAGCCCGCACAGACGGCACACCCAAACGCCCGCCGATCGAGATCGGGCCCCGCGGTTCCGGGCTGCCAAACCGGCAACCGTTCGCGCCCGGGCCGCCCGGGGGACGCGGGCGCGCCGCGCGAAACCCGCGCGAAGGGCCCCGGATGGGCCCTGCGCGACCCGCCCCGCGTTGGCCCGCGGCTTGCATCCATCCCGGCATGCGAACCGACCGCTGGACCACTGCCGCGCAGGAAGCCTTGGCCGCCGCGAGCGCCGACGCCGTGGGCGCGTCCCACCCTGAGATGACCGGCCTGCATCTGCTCAAGGCGTTGATCGCCGAGCGGACGAGCCCGGGCAGCTCGATCGTCACCCGTGCGGGCGTCGATGTGAACCGCCTCCGCCAGCTTGCCGAGGCCGAGCTCAAGCGGTTGCCTTCGGTCGCCTCCAGCTCCGCCGCGCCGGGCCAGCCCGGGCGGCAGATCCAGGAGCTGCTCGTGAAGGCCGACGCGCGCGCGAAGGACATGTCCGACGCGTACGTGAGCACCGAGCACCTGCTGCTGGCGCTGGCCGAGGTTTCGGGCCCCGCGCGCGACGTGCTGGCCGCGACGGGCCTGACCGCGCGCAAGCTCGAGCAGGCCGTCGCTGAGATCCGCAAGGCCTCGGGCGTCTCGTCGCTGCAGGATCAGAACGCTGAAAGCTCGTTCGAGGCGCTCAAGAAGTACGCGATCGACCTGACGGAGAAGGCCCAGCAGGGCAAGCTGGACCCCGTGATCGGCCGGGACGAAGAGATCCGCCGCACCATTCAGGTCCTCTCGCGCCGGACGAAGAACAACCCCGTGCTCATCGGCGAGCCGGGCGTGGGCAAGACCGCGATCGCCGAGGGCCTCGCGCTGCGCATCGTCAACGGCGACTGCCCCGAATCCATGCGTTCCCAGCGCATCATGGCGCTCGACGTCGGCCAGCTTCTGGCGGGCGCGAAGTTCCGGGGCGAGTTCGAAGAGCGCCTCAAGGCCGTGCTGCGCGAGGTCTCCGCCTCGGGCGGCGAGGTGATCCTGTTCATCGACGAGCTGCACACGATCATCGGCGCGGGCGCGGCCGAGGGCGCCGTCAGCGCGGGCAACCTCCTCAAGCCCGCCCTCGCGCGCGGCGAGCTGCGCTGCATCGGCGCGACCACCCTCGACGAGTACCGCAAGCACGTCGAGAAAGACCCCGCCTTCGAGCGGCGCTTCCAGCCCATCTTCGTCGATCAGCCCAGCGTCGAAGAAACCGTCGCGATCCTCCGAGGCCTCAAGCCGCGCTACGAATCCCACCACGGCGTGCGCATCCAGGATTCCGCGCTGCTCGCCGCGGCGCAGCTCTCGCACCGCTACATCGCCGACCGCTTCCTGCCCGACAAGGCCATCGACCTCGTCGATGAGGCCGCCAGCCGCCTGCGCATCGAGAACGACTCGATGCCCACCGCGCTCGATGAACTCCGCCGGAAGATCATGCAGCTCGAGATCGAGCGCGAAGCCCTGAAGCTCGAAGCGCCCGGCAGCGCGAACACCAAGGAACTCGACCGCGTTCAGAAGGAACTCTCCGAGCTTCAGGAGCAGAACCGCGCGCTCACCAGCCGCTGGGACGAAGAGAAGAAGGAACTCGACGCGATCAAGGGCATCAAGCGCGAGATCGACGGCAAGCAGGTCGAGCTCGAGCAGGCCCAGCGCCGGGGCGAGCTCGAACGCGCCGCACGGATCCGCTACGGCGACCTGCGCGAGCTCGAAACGCGCCTGGCGACCGCCGAGAAGAACGCCGCCGCGCGCCAGGCCCGGGGCGACGCGCTGGTCAAGGAAGAAGTCGACGCCGAGCAGATCGCGCAGATCGTCGGCCGCTGGACGGGCATCCCCGTCTCGCGCCTGATCGAGAGCGAGCGCGAAAAGCTCACGCGGATGGAGGTCAAGCTCTCCGAGCGCGTCGTGGGGCAGGAGCACGCGCTGCGCGCGGTCGCCGATGCCGTGCGCCGGTCGCGCGCGGGGTTGTCCGATCCCAACAAGCCCATCGGCAGCTTCCTGTTCCTGGGTCCCACGGGCGTGGGCAAGACCGAGACGTGCAAGGCGCTGGCCGAGTTTCTGTTCGACACCGACGAGGCGGTGGTGCGCATCGACATGTCCGAGTACGGCGAGAAGCACGCCGTCGCGCGGCTCATCGGCGCGCCCCCG
>JANRKN010000073.1:0-4479 GCA_033763435.1 Planctomycetota bacterium | reverse complement strand
CAGCGCGCGGACGATCACGATGAGAATGAACCCGAGCGCCAGCGAGATCGCGGTGATCATGACCCACTTGGGCGTGCTGCTGCCTGTTTCTTCGCTGGCGCTGAGCACCGCGCCGCACTTGTGGCACCACTCCGCTTCGTCGTAGACCTCGGCGCCGCACTTGGGACACTTGACCGTCGCGTGCCCGAAGCGTTCGAGGTCCTCGGCCTGCGGGCCCTCGTCGAGATGGTCATCCCGGCCGCTCACAGCTTCAGCCCCGCGGCGCGGAACGCGATGCGGAAGCCCTCGACGGGGTCCGCCGTCCGGCGCCAATCGTTCAGCACGGGCCGCGTGTGCGCGCGATAGCGCTCGCACGTCGCCGCGTCAGTCGCATCGAGCAGACACTCGGCGAGGCTGTCAAGGTCGCCCGCGCGATAGATGCGCCCGCTGACCTTGTCGCGCACCAGCTCGGCCGCGGCGCCCACGACGTCGGTCGTCACGATCGCCAGCCCCGCCGCGACGGCCTCGTTGATCACCAGCGCCCACGGCTCATAGATGCTCGGGTGCACCATCACGTGCGAGGCCCGGTACAAGGCACTCACGACCTTCTGATCGCCCACAAAGCCCGTGAACTGCACGCGCGACCGCAACCCCTCGGGCACGCGCGCCTTCAGCTCGCCCGCGAGCGGGCCATCGCCCACGATCAACAGGTCCCAGTCCGGGCGCTTCTCCGCGAGGCGCGCGAAGGCGTCGATCGCCTGATCCACGCGCTTGACGGGGATGAGCCGCGAGCAGGCGACGATGCGCTTGCGCGTCGGATCGAGCCTGAACTTCGCGGCGACTTCGTCAAGGTACGCGCGGGGGATCGCGTCGATCTGGTCGTAGTCGGGCTCGTAGGGCGAGATGAAGATCTTCGACTCAGGCACGCCGTAGGAAAGGAAGTACTCCTTGCCGAACGAGCCGCAGGCAAAGACGCCTGTGCAGCCCTTGGCAACGCCGGGGATGAAGATCTTCTTCGAAAGCTTCTTGAGGCCCTCGGCCTTCTCGGAGCGCGCGTTGCTGTCGGTCCAGATGTAGCACGGAACGCCGTGCTCCTTGGCCCACGACAGCGCGGCCAGGAACGGCAGCTCGTTGTAGCCGATGCAGACCAGCACCTTGACCGGGTTCGCATCGAGCCACGCCCGCAGCTTGCGCGCCTTGGCCAGCTCGCGCTTGAACGTCTCGACGCGCGAGGCGTTCTTCGCGGCGGGCCCGGCGCCGAACTCGTGGATGTTCAGCTCGGGAATGTCGCCCAGGTTCCACAGCCCGTGCGCGGCCTCGTGGGTGATTAGCGTCGCGAGCTTCAGTTGCGTCAGCTCGCGCGCCAGCCGCTTGTGAAAGTGAACGCGATAGGGCGTGATCGTGCCCGTGACGACCGCGAGCACCGGGCGGTTGTCGGGCGCGCCGGCGGCGGCCGTCGGCTCCGGAATGGTCTGCGGCTCGGCCATGCGGCGGGATGGTACGGTCGCTGCCTGCGTCATCGAAAAACTCTCCGCGATCTCGCCACCCAGCCCCCACCCAGACCCCACCGATCTCCCACCCGCCCGCACACCTCCCTATCGGCCCGTCGTCCGCGGCAGGCCAACGATTCCAGTCTCATGGCCCACGCCGATCCCACGCCCTCGCCGACCTCTGCCGCGCAACCCTCCCAGGGTGCCGCGCCGCCGGGGATGGCCTTGCCGGTGATCGCGCTGCTGGTCCCGGAGATCCCGCCCTACCGCGTCCACTTCCACCGCCGGCTTGTGCGCGAGATTCCGGAGCTGGGCATCGCGACGATCATCACGCTCGAGAAGGTCCACGGCCTGTGGGATCTGGGCGAGATGCCTGAACTGAACATTCATCATGTCGCCGACGCGACGCTCGCGGGCAAGTCGCTCTCGCGCGAGCAGCGCATGGCCGCGGACCGCGCGAAGGTCGAGCGCGTGCGGAGCACGCTCGAGACGCTGCATCGCACGCGGGGCGTAGCGGCGCTCATCTCGGTCGGCCAGCGCGAGCTTCCGAACCTGGCCGCGGTGCGCTGGGCGCAGGAACGCCGCGTGCCCCGGTTTCTGTGGGCCGACTCGAACATCAAGGGCGACCATGCAAGCCTCGCGCACCGTCTTCTGCGCCACGTGCTGCTGAGGCGGCTGCTGAACTCGTGCACGGGCGTGTTCCCCTGCGGCACGCGCGGGCGAGACTACTTCTTGCGCTACGGTGCGCGGCCCGAGCGCGTGTACCTCAGCCCCGCCGAGCCCGACTACGCGCAGATCGAAGCCATCACGCCCGCGCAGATCGACGCCGCCCGCGCGAAGTTCAACCTCCGCCCCGACCGTCGTCGCATCGTTGTCTGCAATCGCCTCGTGGACGTCAAGCGCACGGACCTCGTGATCGACGCCTTCGCTCGCCTCGCTTCCGAGCGCCCCGAGTGGGACCTGCTCATCGTGGGCGATGGGCCGTTGCGTGCGGCGCTCGAATCGCGCGTGCCCGCCGAGCTGCGTGGGCGCATCACGTTCGCCGGGTTCGTGGGCGATCAGTCGCTGGTCAGCGCGCTCTACCGCGCGTGCGATGTCTTCTGCATCGCCAGCACGTACGAGCCGTGGGCGCTCGTCGTGCCCGAGGCCTGCGCCGCGGGCCTCGCGATCGTCTCGTCGGATGTCGTGGGCGCCTCGGCCGATCTCGTGCGCGATGGCTTCAACGGGCGCGTGTTCGCCTCGGGCGACCTGGGCGCACTGACCGAGGCGCTGCGCGACGCGACACGCCCGGGCAACGCCGAGCGCTACGGGCAGAACTCGCGCCGGGTGCTCGCGACCTGGCGCGCGGTCGCCGATCCGGTCCGCGCCGTTCGGCACGCGCTCGAAGACGCGGGCGTGCTGTGAGCATCGCATGAGTTCACCGCGCTCGATCCTGATGGTCACGCTCGGCTCGGGGGGCGACGTGCTGCCGCTGGTCTCCATCGGGCGCGAGCTGGTGGCGCGCGGGCACCGCGTGCGACTGCTCACCAACCCGCACTTTGAGCCGCAGGTACGCGCCGCGGGCCTCGAACCGATCCCCCTGGGCGACGAGGCCGAGTATCTCGACGCGATCCGCGATCCGACGCTCATCAGCACCCTCCGCGGCCCGGGGTTTGTGATCAATCGTCTCGTCGAGGTCGAGGCCCGGCGCATGATGGCGGCCGTCAAGCAGGCTATCCGCGTGAGCAAGCCCGATGTGATCGTGCATCACTTCATCGCCTTCGCCGCGCGATGGGCCGCCGAGGACCGCGGCATTCCCAGCGTGGGCCTCACGCTCTCGCCCGCGGTGCTGATGTCCCCCGGCGATCGCATCGCCTTCGCGGGCCTGCCGATGGATCGTCTGCCTCAGTGGATGCACGACAACGGCATCAAGTGGTCGCGCCGCGTGCTGCGCTGGTGGCTCGACCCGCGGATCAACCGCGTCCGCCGGGAGCTTGGGCTTGCGCCCCTGCGCGACGCGTTCCTGGGCGAAGCCCGCGGCGAGCCGAAGCTCAGGTCCGCATCCGGCGCCGCATCGGTTGCCCACCGCAGCCTTGCGCTCTGGTCGCGCCATTTCCGCGAGCCCCTCCCGACGGACCCGGCGTCGCTTTCGCCCGTGGGCTTCTGCTGGAACGCGCCCGCCGCGCTGCCCGCCGACGTTGAGTCGTATCTCAACGAGTGCGGCGAGGATCGGCCCGTCATCGTGACGCTCGGCACCAGCGTCGTGCATCACGGGCGGTCCTTCTATCAGGAAGCCGCACGCGCGATCCACCGCGCGGGCCGGCGGGGCCTCATGCTCGTGGGCCCGCACGCGCCCGCGCTCGACTTGCCCGCGGGCGTTCGCGCGTGTGCGTATGCGCCGCTGCGCGAGCTCGGGCCCCGGGGCGCGATGATGATCCACCACGGCGGCATCGGCACCACGGCGCACTCGCTCCGCGCGGGCCGACCCACGCTCATCGTGCCCTTCGTCAACGACGAGTTCGACAACGCCGCACGGTCCGTCCGCCTCAACGCCGCCCGATCGCTCGCGCCCCGGCACTTCCGCGCCCCCCGCGTCGCCGACATCATCCGCTCCATGCTCGACGATTCCCGTCTCGCGGCGAGCGCCTCGGCGCTGGGCGCAAGGCTCGCGGCTGAGGACGGCGCCCGCGCCGCCGCCGATGCGATCCTCGCCTGAACCCGCCCGGCTTTGGTACGCTTAGCACCATGAGAACCACGCCCCTCCTCGCCGCGATCCTCACGCCCGCGCTGCTCCTTTCCACCATCGCGGGCTGCGCGCAGAGCACGAACACGCAGACCTCCTCCGGCTCCGCAACCTCGTGGAGCACCGCGACGCGCGCCGGCGCCTGGCGCCCCAACACCAACGCCCCCGACATCGAACGCTTCACCAAGCTCCGCGCACCGGGCGGCGCGCTGCTCAGCCCCGACGGGCGCCTCTTCGTCCGCGATCTGCCCGACGGCATCACGCAGGTGTACTCGGCCTCGCGCATCC
>JANRKN010000072.1:0-80028 GCA_033763435.1 Planctomycetota bacterium | reverse complement strand
AGGAACGCCGCGCCCTGAATGGGGTGCGCCTTGCGGTTGGGGTTGGAGTTCAGGATGTCCGCGATCGGCGACTTCATCATGTCGCGATACTCCTGGTGCATCGGCAGGCGCCAGACGCGCTCGCCCGAAGCCTCGGCCGCGGCCTCGACGCGGGCGCGGAGCTTGTCGTCCTCGCAGAACATGCCGCAGTAGGTCGAGCCCAGCGCGACCACGACGCCGCCCGTCAGCGTCGCAAGATCGACGATGTACGCGGGGCTTTCCTTGTCGCAGGCGTACGCGAGCGCATCGGCCAGCACGAGGCGTCCCTCGGCGTCGGTGTTGGTGATCTCGACCGTGACGCCGTTGCGATACGTGAGCACGTCGTCGGGGCGGTACGCCTCATCGGAGATGGAGTTTTCGGCGGCGGCAAGGAACGCGACGACCGGGCGGCGCGGCTTGATGAGCGTGGCGATCGCGTGCATCGCGCCCAGGACCGCGCAGCCGCCGTCCTTATCGCGCTTCATGCCGACCATCCCGTTGTTGATCTTCAGCGAGAGGCCGCCGGTGTCGTACGTCATCGTCTTGCCGATGAGCACGGCGGGCTTGGCGAAGCGTCCCTTGGCGCCGCCCTTGGGGGTGTACTCAAGGCGGATCATGCAGGGCTTGTTCTCGCTGGCCTTGCCGACGTTGATGTGCCCCGTGAGCTTCTCGCGCTCGAGGGTGTCGCCCTCCATGACGGTGACCTTGAGGCCGGTTTCACGCGCGAGGCGCCGGGCGACCTGCGCCATGTACGCGGGCGTCGCGACGTTCGGCGGCGTCTGCGAAAGCGTCCGGCAGAAGTTGGTGCTCTCGGCGAGCTTCAGGCCCCGATCCAGCGCGTCGAGGAACGTCGAGTCGCCCGAGCGGACGACCAGCTTGGTGCGCTTGGGGTCGGGCGTGGAGGAACCCTTGAACTCATCGCACACCCAGCCGAGGATCCCCAGACCCTCGCCAAAGGCCTGGCCCGAGGCGGCGGGGTCGGCCTTGGCGCTGTTGAGCGCGGCGGAGAAGTCCGCGGTCAGCGAGTCGGCCTTGACGGCGGCGAGCTTGCGGCCAATGGCCGCCGAGACCGAACGCATCGAGCCGGGCTTGAAGGCGTCCGCCTTGCCCAGGCCCACAAGAAGGACGCGGGTGTAGGGGGACTTGGCGTTGGTCGGGAAGGCTTCGACGATCGAGCCGAGGTCGCCCGTGGCTTCGGTGCGCTTGGCGGCCGCGGCGATCGCGGGGTCGAGGGCGAGCGTCGCCTTGTCGGGCGACTGGCCCTGGAAATAGCCGACGGCAAGCGTGGAGGACGCGCCCTTGGGCGCAACGCGGATCGACGTGAACATGCACCGGGCTCCGAGATTGAGTCGGCGAGAGAGAAAGTCTCCCGCTCGGAGTCAGTGTAGGTTCACGCGGCCCGGCTCAGACAAACAGGCTCATCCGGCCCAACTCACGGGGCACAACTCACGCGGCCTTATGGCGCAGGTTCGGGTCGCACCCGCCGTGCAGGCACCAGCGCAGCAGATCGTGCCACGTGACAATGCCGACGCAGTGACCCTGCGCGTCGAGCACAGGCAGCGCCGTCAGCCCCTGCTGAAGCACCAGAAGCGTCGCATCCTCAACCGGCATCGTCTCCGGCGCGGTCGTGACGCGTCGCGTCATGATCTGGTGAACATGGCGGTCCAGGCACGCGCGGTCCAGCGGGCGCTCGGCGCCGGTGTGCAGATACGGTGACAGCGCGTGCAGCAGATCGCGGTCCGTGACCATGCCGACCACCTGGCCAGCGGGGGGTTCGTCGCTGCCCGCCCGCGGCGCGGGATCAATGACAATCAGATGGTGGAACTTGTACTGATCGAAGAGTTCCTGCACGCGGCGGACGGTGTCGTCCATGCCCACGCACACCACGTGACGCGTCATGATGGAGGAGAGATTCATCGCGACCTCCCGGCGCCGGGCTGCTGAATCGCGCGGCGTCTTCCCGAACATCGAGATTCCCGGGCGTCGCGTCCACCCTGATCGGCCGCGAGTACCATCTTTGAAGCATGGCCGGCGGCACCTCCGAACCAACTCCCCCAAACTCCGGGCCCGCTTCGGGCGCAAAGCCCTCCGCGGCACGTCCGGAAACCATCCCGCAGCCGACGACGATGGGGCCCGCGTCGCTGCACGCGCCCTGGCGCTTGCAGTACCTCGAGGAGATGGGTAAGGCCGAGGCCGCTTCGGGCGGACCGCCCAAGGCTGGCAGCGGCTCGTTCCTGCTGGATTACTGGCTCGACCCCGCGGGCGACGAGCGCCATCACGTGATCGTCCGCACCGAGGCCGGCATGATCCTGCTCAACGCGTTCCCGTACTCGAACGGGCACCTGCTTGTCGCGCTCGGCGAGGCGCGCGGCCGGCTGGGCGACTACGAGCCCGCGCAGCGCGCGGCGCTGTGGGCGCTGGTCGAGCTCGCGGCCGAGCTGATGGAGCGCGCGCTGGAGCCGCAGGGCATCAACTTCGGCATCAATCAGGGCCGGGCTGCGGGCGCGGGCGTGCCTCAGCACTTGCACGTGCACCTTGTGCCGCGATGGAGCGGCGATGTGAACTTCATGTCGGTCGTCGGGCAGGTGCGAGTGATCCCGTCTTCGCTCGCCGAGATGGCGGCGCGCTATCGAGCCGCGTGGCGCGCAATGCGCGGTCTGTGACGTGTTGGCTCGGCGGCCCAGCCGCGATGTTTCCCCGGTGCGGTCGCGACAGCTCATGTGGGATGAACGTCCGGGGCAATGATCCCATCTTGATTGTGCCCATCTGTGTGTGATGATGAGTCTGGATGCGCGAACCGCGGGCCCCGCGCCCGCGCACGCTTCCGGGAGGTTCGGGCTCGCGCTGCGTACGGGGTTGGTGGCATGGGTGTGGGACGGAGCGGGGAACGAGAGCGCTGGGCGGAGAGAGAGCAGTGAGGCGGGGGCTCGGGTTGGGGGTGACGTGGGCGTGTGGAGGCGCGTGAGAGCGCCGAGAACTTCCGGAAGGGTGTACAGCACGGGGCTCGCGTGGTTCGCGCCGGAAGGAGCGGGCGATGACACGCTCAGCTTGGATCGTGATGGCGGCAGGATTCGCGGCGGGTGTGGGAACCGCGGCGGCACAGCCCCTGAGCTGGCCCGCCGACGCGCCACGGCTGGTGTCGCATCAGATGGTCAGCAGCACGGTGATGTTCGACCTGCTGCGCGTCGAACGGCTGGTCGGCGGTGAGTCAGGCTCGTCGTGGCACGCCGGGACGTACTCGCTCGATGCGTCGAGCTTCACCTACACCCTCGTCGGTGCGCAGACGTACAACGGCCAGGCCTTCACGCTCACGACCACCGGCGTCTTCGACGGCGTCGACACGTGGACGACCACCACGACGGGCTCGGTCGGACTGATCGATCTCTCCGCGATGCTTCGCACGAAGATCACGCTGGGGCCCAGCGGCTTCAGCGCGATGACTCGCGATGCCGCGGCGCCGAAGATGTTCGAGCCCGATGAGAACTGGACGGTCGAGGTGAGCCCCGGCGGCGGGTTTGCCGTCAGCACGCACAACACCAGCGGCGCGAAGGACCGCGGCGTGCTGAACCCCAACACCCACCGGTACGACTGGACCATCACCAAGCAGGGCAAGGCCGAGGCGTACGGGATGGGCGGCTTTGACCTGCCGAGCCAAGGCTCGTTCACCTTCATCGTGCCGACGCCCGGCACGCTGGCGCTGATCGGTCTGGGGATGGGTGTGCTCGCGAGGCGCCGTACGTAACAACCGCCCGCGGGAGGAGTAGAGAGCGCAGTATCAGCGCGACGTTGCGCGAGAGCGTCCGTCGCGCTTTCGTTGAGGGGCACATCCGTGCGGCTCAGCCGCGCGCGGGGACGAGCACGACGTCTTCGCTCTGGATGGCGACCGTGACGTCCGAGCCCGGGCGGATCATCGATGCCGCGGCCGGGTTCAGCTGCGCGATACGGACGGGTGCGAGTGCGGGGCCGCCCGAAGCGGGCTTGAGCTCGACGACGTGCTGCGCGAGCTCGCCCAAGTACGTCGTTTCGAGCACCTTGCCCGAGAGGCGGTTGCCCCCGGCGCCGGGCTCAACAAGCTTGAGACACTCGGGCCTGAGCGAGAGCAGCACGGGCGTGCCCGGCGCGAGGTTGTCAGGTGCCTGGCCCGTGGAGACGACGCGGCCCGCGGGGGTGTCGACGGCGATGGTGCGTGCCGGGCCCGAGGACGAGAGGTCCGCGACTGTCCCCTCGACGAAGTTGGTCTCGCCCAGAAACTCGGCGACGAACTTGGACGCGGGCTTGCGATAGAGGTCTGCGGGCGTCCCGAGCTGCACAAGCCTCCCCTGATCGATGATCGCGATCCGGTCGGCCATGCTCAGCGCTTCTTTCTGATCGTGCGTCACGTAGATCGTCGTGATGCCCGAGGCCTTGCAGATCCGGCGGATCTCCGAGCGCAGCTCGATGCGTAGCTTGGCGTCGAGGTTCGAGAGCGGCTCATCGAGCAGCAGCACGTCGGGACGGATGACCAGCGCGCGCGCGAGCGCCACGCGCTGCTGCTGACCG
Source organism: Planctomycetota bacterium (assembly GCA_033763435.1). Taxonomy (GTDB): domain Bacteria; phylum Planctomycetota; class Phycisphaerae; order Phycisphaerales; family UBA1924; genus JANRKN01. The sequence continues at coordinate 75,471 of JANRKN010000072.1, read as the reverse complement.
CCCGAAAGCTGGGTGGGCTTGCGGGCGGCGTAGCTTTCCATGCGCACGGCGGCGAGGGCCTCGGCGATGCGCTTGTCCTTGTCCGCGCCCTTGATCGAGCGGATGTCCAGCCCGAAGCCGACGTTGCCCGCGACGGTCATATGGGGCCAGAGCGCGTACGACTGGAAGACCATGCCCGTGTTGCGCTTGTTGGGCGGGGTGAAGGTGACGTCCTTGCCGTTGAAGGCGATGGACCCGCCCGTGGGTTCGATGAACCCGGCGATCATCCGGAGAAGCGTGGTCTTGCCGCAGCCCGAGGGGCCGAGCAGGAAGAACAGCTCGCCCGGGGGGATCGACAGGGTGATGCGGTCGACGGCGGTCGTGCGCTGAATGCCCGCCTGGGGCGGGTAGACCTTGGAAACCTCGCGGATGTCGATCGCGGTAGACATGCGGCGGGAGGGTAGCAATGTCGCCCACGCCCCGGTGCGGATTGGTATAGTGGACCTCCACGTCCGAGGCGGGGGCTCGGGCCGTGAGGCGGGTGGGCAGGGAAAGGTTGCGAACGTGTCCACGCCCGGCTCTTCGGCACCCCAATCGGCCCCCAGCACCGACATCCCGGCCCTCGCGCCCGACGCGACGCCCGAGCAGAAGGACCTGCACTGGTACCGGCACGTGTATCAGGGCAACAAGATGCGCCAGCTCTCGCTCCGCGCGGTGCTGATGGGCGGCATCCTGGGCATGCTCATGTCCGCCTCCAACCTCTACACCACCCTCGCGATCGGTTGGGGCTTCGGCGTTGCCATCACCGCGTGCGTCATGAGCTTTGTCATCTGGAACGGCTTCCGCGTGCTCAGCGCTGGACGGCTCAGCCAGATGTCGATCCTCGAGAACAACTGCATGCAGTCGACCGCCTCGGCCGCGGGGTACTCGACGGGCGCGACGATCGCGACGATGTTCGGCGCGCTCGTGCTGCTCGCGGTCGTGCCCGAGGGCAAGACCGCCGCGGACGTCAAGACCTGGGACGTGCAGCCGATCTGGGTCGTCGCGGCCTTCACGTTCTGCACGGGCCTCATGGGCGTGTTCCTCGCGATCCCCATGAAGAGGCAGATGATCAACCACGAGCAGCTGCGCTTCCCCTCGGGCGTCGCGGCGGCCGAGACGCTGAGGTCGCTGTATTCGCAGGGCAAGGAGGCCGTGATGAAGGCCTACACCCTGCTGGGCGGCATGGCGATGGGCGCGATCGTGGGCATTCTCAACACGCCCAAGGGCACGCTGGAGTTTCTCGACAAGGTCCTGCCCTGGCGCCTGCCCGAACTGCTGCCGCACGAAGGTCTGGGCAAGATTCAGGGCAAGGACCTGCCGGGCTTTGGCTTTGAGCCCAGCGTGCTGCTGATCGCCGCGGGCGTGATCACGCGGATGCGCGTCTGCCTGTCGATGTTCCTGGGCTCTTCGCTGCTGTACTTTGTCGTCGGGCCCTGGCTGGTGAGCAAGGACGTGCTGGTCAAGGGCACGGGCTGGGTGACCGACGCCGCGGGCAACGTCAGCTACGACAAGGCGACCGTCGCGGCCGACGTCGTGCGGAACATCGATCTCAACGGCGCGGGCACCGTGCTGCGCCTGACCACGTGGTCGCTCTGGGGCGGCACGGCGGTGATGGTCGTCGCCTCCCTCACGGCCGTCGCGCTGCAGTTCGGGACGATCGTTCGCGCCTTTAGCGGTCTGTCGAAGGAAGGTGGCGCGGGCAATGCCTCGGGCGCGACGAGCGCCGAAGCGCAGGACATGAAGCGCATCGAAGTGCCCACCAAGTGGATGATCGCGGGCATGATCCCGATCTCCATCGCCATGCTCGCGGTGCAGATCGTCGCGTTCCACATCTCGTGGTGGGCGGGCGCGATCGCGATCGCGATGAGCTTCGTGCTCTCGCTGGTTGCCTGCCGCGCGACGGGCGAGACCGACACGACGCCGATCGGCGCGATGGGCAAGGTCATGCAGCTCATGTTCGCGGTCTTCCACCCCGGACAGATCGTGCCCAACCTCGCCTCGGCGGGCATCGCCGCCAACAGCGCCTCATCCAGCGCCGACCTGCTCACCGACCTCAAGAGCGGCTACGTGCTGGGCGCGAACCCGAGGCAGCAGTTCATCGCGCAGTTCGTGGGCGTGTTCTTCGGCACGCTCGCGATCGTGCCGGTCTGGTTCCTGATGGTGCCCAACAAGGAAGCGCTCGAAAAGTTCGCCGCGCCCGCGACAAGGCAGTGGGAAGCGGTCGCCCGCGTGCTCACCAAGGGCATCGAGTTCCTGCCCGACAGCGCCAAGTGGGCGATCCTCATCGGCGCGGGCGTGGGCATTCTGCTCCCCCTGATCGAGAAGCTCGCGCCCCGCATGCGCGCCTACCTCCCCAGCGCGATGGGCCTGGGCCTCTCGTGGGTCATCCCCTTCAACAACGCGCTGGGCTTCCTGATCGGCGCCGTCTGCGTCGTCGCGTGGGAGCTGGTCAACCGCAAACACGCCGACAAGTACGCCATCCCCGCGGCCTCCGGCCTCATCGCGGGAGAATCGCTCATGAAGGCCATCATCGCGATGTCTGCCACTGTCGCGGGCCTTCTCGCGGCCGGCGGCGGGAACTGAGTGAATGAGTTGCCGCAGGTCAGGCCTGCGAACTGTGAACAGGAGTGTCAGATCCATGCGGCAGATCGGCGCACGGTGGTGGTTGATCGCGGGGCTGGCGACGGGGCTGACCATCGGCGCCCCCGCGCAAGCCCAGTCAGACGCGCCCGAAAAATCGGGCGCGCAGGCTGAATCGGCCCCCGCGCGGCCCGAGCTCTCGCCCGAGCAGGCTCAGGCCCGCGCGCAGGTGCTCGACCGTCTGGGCCTCATGGTCAAGGCCGTGCGAGCGCAGGACCCCGAGGGGTACCTCGCGAACGTCTCGAAGCGCGATCCGCGTTTCTTCGCCGAGCAGACGTACTGGTCCAAGGACCTGAAGCGCACGCCCCCGGCCGAGTTCGACTGGCAGCCGACGGACAACGACGGCTTCGCGCTCGAAGCCGACCACGCGACGCTCACGCTGCGCATGGCCTGGCGCAACGAGAAGAGCAAAGACAAGCTCCGCGAGCTGGTGTACGTCGCGCGCTTTGATCGGACCGACGGCGCCACGCCCGGCTGGCTCTTCGCCGGCGAGCACTGGCAGTCACTCGAAGTCGCCGACCCCGCGGGCGGCGGCGTGATCGTGATGTTCGACGAAGGGCTCGAGGAGCTCGCGAAGAAAACCGCCGAGGCCTTCAAGAAGATCCGTCGGCACGTGGAAGAGGGTTTCGAACTCACCGCGCCCGACTCGCTCGGCGGGCGCGTGCAGCAGATCAAGCTCTACGGCACGATGCAGCACCTGCTCGGCATGATCGAGCTCAGCTACGAGGACAACATCGCCGGGTGGAACGAGCCCAATGAATCGATCCGGCTGCTCGCGCGAGGCCTGGGCGGTAGCGCACGCAACCTCGAGAGTGTGCTGGCGCACGAATACGGGCACGTCGCGACGTTCGAGATGGGCCCCAAGGCGAGCGACATGCCGTGGTGGATTCTCGAAGGCACCGCCGAACTCGCCGCGGAGAAGTTCTCAGGCTCGGCCAGGCGCGTGAACGACCGCGTCGGGCGCTGGGCGCAGCGCACCAAGGACGGCGCCGAGCTGGGCCAGGGCTTGGTGCCGTGGGAAAAGATCGCCGACTTCCGGGGCGAAGCTCGGAACTTCGGCGGACACGTCTACACGCAGGGCCATCACATGATGATGTACCTGTCCGAGCGCTTCAAGCGCCCCGCGCGCAACAAGTGGCTGAATCTGCTGGCCGACGGCGCAAAGCTCGAGGACGCGACGCGCGAGGCGCTGGGCGTGGAGTTCGCGCAGCTCGATCAGGATTGGCGCGCGTCGATCGTGCTGCCCCAGCCTGAGAAGAATGAGCCCGAGAAGAGCGAGCCAGAGAAGAAGGACGCGGGCAAGTCGGACTCAGGCAAGTCGGACTCAGGCAAGTCGGACTCAGGCAAGGGCTCGTGACGATCAGCGTTCGATGACGATCATCCGCCGGTTCGCGCGCTCACGGCGTCCGCCGCGGTGCGCGATCGGCCTCATCCGCCGCAGCACCAGCTCGGGCTTTCGGCGGCGGCGCTTGGGCTCAGGGCGATTTGACTTGGCGCGCTTGGACTCGGCGCGGCTCGCCCGTGTCGGGCTGGCCTTGGGCCGGCTCTTGGCCCGATTGTTGATCCGGTCCTCGGGCGTGCGCGGGCGCTCGTCGCCCGGGCCCTTTCGGCCCTTGCGATCGTTCGGTCCGCGGTTGCGTCCGCCCTTGCGTGGCATGTTGGCCGATCCTCCTCCCGCGACGCGCGGGGCAGAGCAGGCATCGTCACGCGGGCCGTGACGCTTGAGCCGGACCGAGAACCTCGGGCGTTCGTTCGGCTCTCGTTTGTGCCTTCAGAGGGCTTGGCCCTCGTACGATCCACCGACGTTGGGGGCGTGTGAGCGTGTTTCGGGGCCAAGGGGCCGGGCATCGAACCTTCGAGGGCTGTTCGCGTGGCTGACGGTGTGCGTGCCGAGTCTGGAGTTCCCGCGTCGCTGGCCGATTGGTCGCCGCGGTCGTGGCGTTCGCGCCCCGTCGCGCAGGACGTCGCGTACCCGGACCGCGCCGCGCTCGACGCCGCGGTCGCGCAGCTCGCCGAGCTTCCGCCGCTGGTCACGTCGTGGGAGATCGAGCACCTGCGCGCGCTGATCGCCGAGGCCCAGGCCGGCAAGCGGTTCATTCTGCAGGGGGGCGACTGCGCCGAGTCGCTGGCCGACACGCGCGCCGACACGATCGCCGGGAAGCTCAAGATCCTTCTGCAGATGTCGCTGGTGCTCGTCCACGGCGGACGCAAGCCGGTCGTCCGCGTCGGGCGCTTTGCGGGTCAGTATTCCAAGCCCCGCTCGAGCCCGACCGAGACGCTGACCGTCAACGGCGCGCCCGTGACGCTGCCCTCGTACTTCGGCGACCTCGTCAACCGCGCCGAGTTCACGCCCGAGGCACGCACGCCCGACCCGCAGCTCCTTGTCCGCGGCTACAAGCACTCCGCGCTGACGCTCAACTTCATCCGTTCGCTTGTCGACGGCGGGTTTGCCGACATCCACCATCCCGAGTACTGGGACCTCTCGTTCTTCAAGCACGCGAGCCTCTCGCCCCAGCGACGGGCCGAGTACGAGAAGATGGTGACGAACCTCTCCGACGGCCTGCGGTTCATGGAGGCGCTGGGCGAGCGCGCGGTCGACGACCTCACGCGCGTCGAGTTCTTCACGAGCCACGAGGGGCTGAACCTGCACTATGAGTCGGCGCAGACGCGGACGGTCCCGCGCCGCGCGGGCTGGTACTGCCTCACCACTCACATGCCGTGGATCGGCGAACGCACGCGCCAGCTCGACGGCGCGCACGTCGAGTTCTTCCGCGGCATTCAGAACCCCGTGGGCGTGAAGATCGGCCCCTCGATCACGCCGGCAGAGCTCGTCGCCCTCGTCCAGCGCCTGAACCCCGGCAACGACGCGGGCAAGGTGGTGCTGATCACGCGCATGGGCGCGGGCAAGGCGCCGGGCGTGATGCCCGCGCTGATCGCCGCGGTGCGCGAGGCGGGGCTGCGCGTTCTCTGGTCCTGCGATCCGATGCACGGCAACGGCATCAAGGCGCAGTCGGGCATCAAGACCCGATCGTTCGACGCCATCCGCCAGGAACTCGAAGAGGTCTACGACACCCTCGCCCACAACGGCGCCCATCTCGGCGGCGTTCACTTCGAACTCACGGGCGATGACGTGACGGAATGCGTCGGCGGGGCCAGCGGCGTCACCGAGGATGACCTGCACCTCAAGTACGAATCACCCTGCGATCCGCGCCTGAACTATCAGCAGTCGCTCGAGCTGGCGTTCGTTCTTGCAGGACGAATGGCGCGCGGGGCGCAGCGGTAACGCCGGGACGGCGTTCGCGATTGGTCATTCAGGATTCGGTGTGGCGTACGGCGCGCGCTGATGTGCGCGGGCGCGGGCCGCTCGCGGATCTTCCCAGTTGCTGAATCTCGGAGGGCTTTGCCGACTCAGGCCGCGTTGAGGCGCGGGCGGCAGCGGAGTCCGAGGCGGTAATTGCCGGGGAGTTCGGGGTCTTCTTCGCAGCGGACGACCATGCCGGTCTGCCGCGGGAGCTGGTCGGAGGGGAAGAGCGAGAACTCGGAGCCCACGGGGATGCGGACGCTGGTGCGAACGCCCAGGCCCGCGACGCCGGTGCCGCCGGCGCTGGCCGAGACATCAACGAGCTGCGCGGGCGCGACCACGGCGTGGTCGATCTCTTCGCCTGTGACGAACGCCGCGATGGCCTCGCCGATGATGAGCTCGCGCGGGCTGGTCCGACGCTCGAACTTGTAGAGGATCGTCGAATCGTCGGGGCCCGTTTCGGTGGTCGTGTGTGTCGTGGTGTCCGGAGAGATGGGCTTGGGTTCGGGCGTGGGCGCGCCGGTGTCGTTGACGAGCCGGAGCGAGGCACGCGGCATCTCCGGGATCGGCCCACCCTCGGGCACGAAGGTGCTCAGCGGGGGCGTGAGTCGTGCGGTCGGAGTCGCGGGCGTAGTGGGAAGCGTCGGACGGATCGGCTGGCCCATGTCGGATCTCCGTTCGTTCTCAGGCCGGGTCTTCGGGGCGTTGGGCTGCGGCTCGCGGGCGTGCGAGCGGGTGGTGCGGGCGGGGGGTGGGGGCGTCCGTGCCGCCCAGCCGCCGCGCGCTTGCCGAGGGGACATCGACCGTGCGCGGGGGCGACTTTGGTCCGAGATTCACAGATCCGGGCCGGCGGGGAGCCCGTGCGCAGAAAATGCCCCGCGGTCGGTCCGTGTGGGGGCCCCTTTAGGGGCTCTTGGCGGTGCCGAACGCGGGGCACGGATAGTGAGAAGCGTGATCGGTGCTCGCACCCCGGGCGAGCCTACCTGATTCAGGGCGCGCGGCCACCCCGCGTCCAGCGCGGCGCGCGGGGGGATTGATGCCAACAGCAAACGATCGGCAAGGGCCGGGGATTTGTCGCGAACCTCAGCGCGCCCGCACGTCCATCGCCTGTAGCGCGTGCGTCGAGATGCCCGTGTGCACGAGCGTGTACCGCGTCGTCACGATCTCGGGCGAGACAAAACCGTGGTCGATGTGCCAGAGCTCCAGTGGCAGCCAGCGCCCCGGAAAGCTCGCGGCATGTCCGCGGCCCGCGATGTCGAATCCATGCTCGAGCGACCGGCCGTTCATGGCAGTGAGGTGACGCAGCGAGCGAGCGCCTCGCGGCGTGTTGAAGTCCCCGACCATCATGTCCGCGGGCGGGAAGGTGCTCGAGCCCGAGGGCGTCATCGCGCCGCGCGAATCGAACACCCACATGGGCCCGCGGAACGCCGCGATCGCCGCGGCCGCATCGCGCATCATCTGTTCGCGCGGATACCCCAGATCCGAGGGCAGGTCGAGGATCCAGACCGTGATCGGCTTGCCGAGGATCGGCGTGGTTTCGAGCGTGAGCCACATCGCCCGGCCCGGGTCGGGCACGTCGCGCCACAGCTCCTTGGGCGTGACCCAGTGGCGCGGGTCAAAGCCAAGCGAGGATTTCAGCCCCAGCGACGACCCTCCCCAGGCGAGGATCGGCACGCGCGAGATGACAGAAAATCCGAGGAAGCTCAGCGAGTGCATCGGCGCGCCGGGCGCGGGGCGCATCGCATCGATCAGCGCCGGATAGCCAGCGACGGCCGCTCCGGGCGGATCGGTCAGCATGACCAGGTCAGGGTCCTGCGCCGCGACGAGACTCACCCACCGCGAAGCGTCGGGCGCGAGGTCCTTGCTCTGGTTCCAGAAAACGGTGCGGAGCGTGAACGGGCGCGAGGCTGGGCCCGGGCGCGGCGCGCTTGCGATGCGCCACTCAACCGCAACGAGCCACGCGACGAGCATGAACAGGGCAAGCCAACCCAGACGGGTCAGCGCGAGCGCGCGCCGGCACGGGCCCTTCCATGTCGCGGGGTCCGGGGGAGGCTCCGCCTGCGCATCGAGCGACCACGCGCTCCTCCGGGCGGCACGGAAGAACACGCCCGCGAAGATCAGCAACGCCGACGCGCCGAAGATCACCGCCAGCGTCGGCACCCAGTTGAGGTACTGCAGCAGCAGCGTGCGATCGCCCGCGGCATGGCCCACGAGCCACGCGAGCATGCCGAGCCACGCGGCGAGCAACGACCCGCGGCCCAGCCAGCGAGCGAGAAATCCGACCGCCCTGCGCATGGTCAGCTTTGTACGCGAATCGGCCGTCGGCCGTGCGGTGACCGCGCCCCCGTGGGCACGAAAAAAAGTGCACGGCTCGCCTCGCGGCTGACCGTGCACTTTGGGGGTGGGGACTAAGTTGGTAAAGAGAGTATTGGCGATTGGCGCGGCATCGTCAAGGATGCGACGGGGCAATTCCTGAGCGCCCCGGGCCCTGCCGCGAAAAATCGGGGACATCCCTTGTCTCGTCCCGCGTTTGGGCCCGAGAACCGGGGCGCCCGCCTCGGCCTCTCCGCACCCGGTCAGCAGCCGCGGGTGAAGGCATCGACGAAGGCCACGAAGTCGTCAACGTCGATGAAGCCCGAGCTGTCGACGTCCGCCGAGCGGGGGCACGCGGCATCGGGCGCACCCGCCTCGACACACCCCGCCTCGAAGGCGCCGACGAAGGCGACGAAGTCGTCAACGTCGGCAAAGCCCGAAGCGTCAAAGTCGGCCGGGCACGGGTTGGCGCACGTTCGGCCCAGGATCTGCACCGCGTCGAACCCGGCCTCGACGATTGAGGGCGTGTCCAGGTCGCCGACCGTGACGCGGATGCGGGTCTGACTGCCCGGCGTGATGAAGTCCGCCAGGCGCACCGAGCGCGTGGCCCAGCGCTGCTCGTTCGCGACGCTGTCGACGAGGGCCCACGTCGCGCCGTTGTCGCCCGAGACGAAGACCTCGAGTCGGTCGGCGTCGGTCGCGGAGTTGGCCATCCAGCGCGAGTAGCGCAGGATCGGGTCCGTGACGCCCGCGAGATCGATCGCGGGCGAGGTCAGCGTCGTCGAGCCGTTGTCGACGTCGAAATTGCCCGCGCGGTTGTCGGTGAGGAAGCACTGCCCCGAGCCGTCGGCGTCGGTGGGGGGCTCGCCGGCCGAGGGCGTGACGGGCACGCCGCGCTGCCACGCGCCGGTCGTGAGGCCCGAGGAGTTGGTGACGGTCCAGCCCCGGTCGGTCTGGAAGTTGTCGGCCCAGAAGACGCTGTTGACGCCGACGACGAAGGGGAACTCACCGGTCGAGGACTCGCCGCTGGCCTGGCCTCGGGCGGCGAACATCACGCGCGGGCTGTCGCCGCAGCGCATGCCGGGGATCGTCGCCGACCAGACGTTGTTCGCGCCCGGCGTGAGCGGCACCTCAGCCCACGCGCCCTGCGGGCCCGCGCGGAACCGCGCGACCGCCGAGCCTGGAACCAACTGGTCCGCGTCCGCGTCGATGATTGCGCTGACGACGCGCGATTCGCCCGCGGGCACGAGGCCCGTCGGCACGCTCTGCACCGAGATCGAAACCTGCGGCTCGGGCGTCATCGCCGCGCTGGAGACGATCGAGAACGGCTGCGTCCCCCCGGGAAGGCTGGTCGCGCGGACCTGCGCGATCCATCGGCCCGCCGCGGGCGAAGCGACGAACACCTGTTCGAGGTTGTCGCGCGTGTTGGCGCCGTTCTGCGTCGCGTTCGCGCTCGGGTCGGCGGGGTTGAGCGACCACGCGAAGCGCTCGGCGCCGGTGCTCGGGTCGATCAGCACGAGGTCCAGATCGTTCACAAGCGACGGGATGACGTTGGGCGCTGCGGCGGGGTCGTCCCACGCGAGCGTGACCTTGAGCTCGCCCGCGCCCGCAGGCACGTCGAGCGCGAACGTCCTCACCGCGGCGGGAGCAACGCTGCGCTCGCGCCAGTTGTTCAGCCGCATGAGGTCGATCGCGTCCTTGACGCGGACCGAGCCATACCCGAACTGGTAATCAGGGCCCGGGTTGCCGAGGTCCACAGCGGACTGCGCGAACAGAACCTTGAGCGTGCTGTTGAGCGGATCGGGGCGGAGGGGGTTGCGGGCGCGGAAGTCTTCGAGCAGCAGCGCGGCCAGGCCCGTGACGGTGGGAGCGGCCATCGATGTGCCGCAGAGGACGGCATAGGCGCTGTCCGAGGATGAGCCCGTGCTCGTCACGCCGCCATCGCCATCGGACTGGCAGCCCGGGCCGACGAAGTCGGGCTTCATGCGCCCGTCATCGGTCGGGCCCCACGAGGAGAACGTGGTCATCGCGTCGGAGTTGGCGTGGATCGCGCCGATCGACAGGTGGTTCTTGGCGCCGGCGGGCGGCGCAACCGAGTAGAAGGAGCCGAAGCCTTCGATGTTGCAGCGCGTGCCTTGGCGTTCGTTGCCCGCGGCAAAGACCAGGCGCAACGGCGAACCGAGCGAGCCGCGGACAACGTTGTCGATCAGCGCGTCGGTGAGGCCGTACTGCCCTTGGAAGAGGCAGTCAAAGCCGTTGGACTCGGTGTTGGTGCCGATGGAGTTGTTCGCGATGGTCGCGCCGCGGGCGATGGCGTCGAGGTAGTCGCTCTCCATGTCGCCCGGGTTGGTGTACAGGAATGTGCCGGTGCCGTCGGACTGAAAGCCGTAGGAGAGCAGTCGCGTGGCGGGCGCCATGCCGCGGTGGAGGCCAGCGCTCGCGGCGCCGGAGCCGCCGATCGTGCCCGCGACGTGGGTCGCGTGATTGGAGGTCGAGGAGGTGTCGTGGGTCGTGAGGCGACCGCCGAAGTCCTGGTGCGTCGCGCGGGCGCGCCCGCCGTCAAACACCATCACGGTCACGCCGGCACCCGAGAGGTTGCACGGCGCGGCTTGGACCAGGTCAGCCTGCGTGCGCGCGCGGTTGGCGGCGTTCAGCTCGGTGAGCGCGGGGATTGCTGGCTCGATCCACTGCACGTCGTCCTCGAAGGCCAGCGCGCTGAGCCCGTCCAGCGGCATCTCGACGACGAGCGCAGGCAGCGACGTGAGCGCCGATCGGACTACGCCGCCGCGGGAAGTAATGAGCGCCTGAGCGCGGGCATCGGGCGTGCGGTCGGCGTGCATCAGCACGTACGCCGCAAGAACGGGATTGGCGGTCGAGACGCTCGGGTTCGCTGCGTCGTTCGTACGAACGATCGCGTGAGATGGAACGCGCGCGAGCAGGGGCGAGCGCTTCCACTCGGGGCGGACCGTGTCGGCGCGGTCGATCAGGTTCGAGGCGCGCAGCGCGGCGAGGTCGAGCAGCGCGCCGTCGGCCAGCGCGAAGTGGTCGCGCGCACCCAGCGGCGCGAGGACCTTGATGCCCAGCGAGGCGAGCAGCGCGCGGGACTCATCGGTCAGCGGCGCGCGCAGACGGAGCACGACGCGGGCCGAGGCTCCCTGCGCATGCATCGCTTCGAGCGCGTCCCACGGGGCCGAGGTGACCGCAGGCTGTGCGAGCGCGATCAACGGTGCCGCGGCGGGGCCGAGGTGCTCGCTGCGCCAGGGGATCGGAGCGGCGCCGGGCAGGGCGCCGGGCGCGAGCTGGCCGAGCGCCGTGCCCGCGAGCGCGAGCAGCGCGGACACCGAGGTGAGAACAACAACCGCGCGGCCCGTGGTGCGCATCGACCCAAGCTCCCGATCTGCCGGGCGTCCGCCCGGGGTGAACATCCAGCGTGTCTGCCTCGGCCCTTCCACGAGCCCCGCGCGACGTCGGCGGGAGCGTGAAAGACTACCCCGAAACGCCCGGCCCCGCACGCGAAACGCGCGGGGGGGACCCCCCGAGACGCGCTTCGTGCGCGGGCCGAACGCGCACCGGACGCGCTTCTCGGACGGGACCGGCGCAGCGAAAAGCCCCGGCGCAGGGCCGGGGCTCGTGCGATGGACGCGGCAATGAGGCTCAGCAGCCGGCGCTGAAGGCCTGAACGAACGTGACAAAGTCATCGGAGTCGACGAAGCCGGTCCCGTCGAAGTCGGCGCTCTTGACGCAGGCGGGATCGGGCGAGCCCGCGCCGTCGCACCCGAGGGTGAAGGCCTGAACGAAGGCGACGAAATCGTCGGAGTCGACGAAGCCGGTGCCGTCGAAGTCGGCGGGGCAGGGGTTGTTGGGGACGAGGATGAAGAAGCCGGAGCAGGAGGTGAGGAAGCCCTCGTTAATGAGGAAGATGGTGCCGGTGTCAGGGTCGAAGGCCGCGGCCTCGAGTTGAAGGAGGCGGCTGCAGTCCGGGCCCTGATTCAGGAGCGAGAACCCGCCGAACAGGGGCTCGTCGGTGAGCGGCTCGGTCGCGAGCACGTTGCCCGCGAGGTCGAAGACCTGAAGACCAGGGTTGTTGTCATCGAGCGCGACCAGCAGCGAGCCTCCGGCGCGACGGATCGAGGCGGGGACGCCCGGAACGTCGCTGAGGAACGTCATGCCCTTGGGCGAGCCGGGCACGGCGAACTCGCTGAGAGCGGTGAGGCCCGGGATGCCAAAGCTGCGGATGAACGCGCCGCCCGTCGAGAACACGGCAACCTTGTAGCCGTCCTCGTCGATGGTGTACACGTGGCCGTCGGTGGGGACGAAGGCGAGGTCGTCGTAGCTGGGGTTCTGCGGCGTGCTGACGGCGCCCAGCAGCGAGCCCGTCGAGGTGGAGTAGCCGACGAAGCGGTTGGCCTCACTGTCGCCGATGAGAAGGTTGCCGTTGGCGGCAAGGCCCGAGGCGGAAGTGTTGAGGGTGAGGCCGCAGGGGCTCAGGTCAAAGCCGCCGTAGCCGGGCTCGAAGGGGTCGTTGGCAAGAACCGTGCGAACGTACGAGAGCGAGACGGGGGCGCCGGCGGGGTCGCGATTGATCTGGACTTCGACGACCCAGTTCTTGATCGTGAGGAGCGAGTCGCCCGCGTCCATCGACAGCAGAAGGCGGTCGTTGCCGAGCCAGTGGGCGCCTTCGACTTCGATGAGATTGATGTCAATGCCGGGGGCGAGCGGATCGGCCCACCGCACCTCGCTGTAGTCCAGGCGCGTGACGGCATAGTCCTGGCCGAAAAGGGTGAGGTTCGACTGGGCCGCGGCGAGGTTCGCGGCAGCGGCGATGGCGAGCAGGGCGGCAGAACGCATCATGAGACTTTCTCCTGGGAACGCGGGCGGGACCGAGCAACCGAAGCGGATGAGTTCGACGGCGAGGCGATGAATCAGAACGGCGCGCCAGCGGTGTGCGCCAGCGAGCCAGCGAACACCCTGTCGTCGAGCTCGGGGGTGAGCCATGTGCGCCAGCCGTCCTTGGTGCCGACGGCGCCGATGTGCCGACCGTCGCGCTGAGAGTCGCTGACGTTGGCGACGTGCCCATCGGCGAAGGCGAGGTTGGTGTAGAGCGCGCTGTGGCCCGAGTTGCCCAAGTTGGCGACGAGGTTGCCCTTGCCGTGCGCAGGGCCCAGGTTTTCCCAGTCCTGGCGTCCCCAGACGGTGGTGCCCGCGGGCGAGCGCGACAGGCCTTTGGGGCCGTCGGTCTGGTTCTTGGCGCAGGTGTAGGTCTGGCCGGCGATGGTGACCTGAGCGGAAAGCTGGGCGTTGCCGTCGGCAAAGAGCAGGACTTTGCTCGCGACGGTGCGCCCGCCCACAAAGCGCTCGTTGAGCGGGCCGATGACGTCAGTGACGTCGTCCCAATTGGCCACCGAGGCGGTGGGCCCCGGCGTGCGCATGTCGGTGTAGGCCATCTGCCAGCTCTGGGCGTAGTTGGTGTTGTACCCCTCGGTGAAGAAGCGTTCGATCTCGGGGGTGGTGTACTGATAGATGACGCCGCCGCGGGTGTCCTGCCACGCTTCGCTGACCCGCCCCGGGCTGGAGGGGCAGAGGAAGTTGCCCGGGCGGATGATGTCGGCGCGGACAAAGTCGGCGACCCAGCTCCGTTCGTGCATCGGAGCCCAGTTCATGCCTCGGCGGTTCTCGAACGGGCCGCTGTTGAAATAGCCCTTGGCGTCGTTGGAGTACGTCGTCGCAGCCGTGGCAAGCTGACGCAGGTTGCTGGCGCACTTGGTCTGACGCGCCGTCTCTCGCGCGGCGCCCAGCGAGGGCAGCAGAATGCCGATCAGCAGCGCGATGATCGCGATCACCACAAGAAGTTCGATGAGCGTGAACGCGCGCGCCATGCGGGACATCCCAGACTCCTGAGCGACCGGAAGTTCAAACAAGCCCGCTCGGGAGCTTTCGCGCCCGAGCGAGAGGAGTGATCAACGAGACTCAGCGGCGGCGGCGCGCGCCAGCCAAGCCCGCAACGCCCAGCAGCGCCAGCGCCGAGGGGGCGGGGATCGTCAGAACATGGATGGTGCGGGTGCCTTCGTCGCCGACGAAGATGCGGCCCGTGGCTTCATCGACGGCGATCGCCTCGATCTCGCTCGCGCGCGAGCCCAGACCCGTCAGGTTGAAGCCCTGCTGCGAGCCGATGATGTTGCCGTTGAGGTCCGCGACCACCAGGCGGTTCACGCCCAGCGGGCCGGTGCCGTCCTTGATCGCGGCGATGAAGGCCTGATCCGTCAGGATCGAGGCGCCCGTCAACAGCTCGGCGAACGCCTTGGAGACGACCGTCAGACCCTTGGCGTTGCCGCCGCCCCAGTTGGCGACGATGGTGGCCTCGACGGCAAGCGTGAACTTGTTGAGGCGGACCAGCGGGCTCGAGGCGAGGTCGCCGTCGACGGCGAAGAACGCATCCGCGGAGGCTGAGAAGGCGAGATCATCGAAGTTGCCGAAGACCTGGGGGGCGTTGCCGACGAGGTCGGTGACCGAGCCGTCGGACAGGTTGATCACACCAGCGCGGTCGCGCCCGGCGCCTTCCACGCCCGCGAGGCGGCCCGGTCCCGAGGAGAACGAGCCGTAGCCCGAGCCGGAGGTGTTCACGGTGATGCCTTCGGGGCCCCAGTTCTGGTTCGAGCCCGCGTCGCTGTCAAGCGCCTGGCCGAGGGCGATGCGAGTGGGGGAGGCGAGGTTGCCGCCGGCGTAGGCGACGAGGCTGCCGCGGGTTTCGCCGTTGTCGCGGTCGCCCGCGACGTAGAGCGTGCCGTTGTAGAACGTCATGCCCTCGGGCTGCAGGCTGGTACCAGCCAGGCCCACGTCGCTGATGACGTTGAACGAGGCGACGCTGTAGTTGGTGCCGTACAGGTTGACCAGGTTGGTCGCGATCTGCGTGCCGGCGAACGCCGAGCCCGCGATGCTCGCCGCGGCGAGCAAGGTGATAGTCGTCTTCATGATCTGCTCTCTCTCTTCTCGTGAGCGCTCGGGTTGGCGCGGGCCGCACGGACCGCCGTCTACCCGAGCCGGAAGTATGGAGCAGGCGCCTGCACCCACTGTCAGCATCGCGTGTGCGTCAGATCAATCTCATGTTTTGGTAGCAACAAGAAGCATGAGGGTTCGGTCAACTGTCCGGGTCCTGAAGGGTGGGGATGGCCCGGGTGACAAAGAACAAGGCCCCGGCGTCATGCCGGGGCCTTGGGTGAGGCGTTATGTTGTCGGAGCAGGGACGAGCTTAGTTGCAGCCCCGTTCGAAGCTCGAGACATAGGCGATGAAGTCGTCGGAGTCGACGAAGCCCGAGCCGTCGAAGTCGGCGCTGCGGGTGCAGGCCGCATCGGGGTTGGCCGAGCCGGTGCAGCCGAGCTCGAAGTGCGAGACGAAGAGCACAAAGTCGTCGGAGTCGACGAAGCCCGAGCTGTCAAAGTCGGCCGTCAGGGCATACTCGACCTTGATCGTGGTCAGCGCGTTCGCGACCGGGGTCGCCTGCACGCCGGCCATTTCGACCGCGCCGATCGACGGGTCGTAGGTGTAGTCGAACGTCTGCACACCGTTGACCAGCACGCGGCAGGGCGCCAGACGGCCCGCGCTCGAGGTCGGGATACGAAGCGTGGTGCGAAGGGTGAGATTGAAGCCGTTGGTGTTCTTGAAGGTGTGCGTCTCCGAGCCCTCGATGCCCGGCAGGGTGGATTCGCGATCGATGGTGATGTCGACCGAGTGCTGCTGGCCCACCTGCGACTGGTAGAGCTCAACGTTCTTGAACGTCATGGTGTTCCAGCTCGAGGGGAGCTTGGGCTTGACGGTCATGGTGGCGTTGGCGGCATCGGGGGTGTAGTCGAGGAAGCCCATCAGCGAGTCGACGAAGAAGGACATGGACTCCCAGGCGTTGGGCCAGGCGGTCTGAAGGGTGAAGTCGTTCTGACCGGGGTACATCAGCGAGCCAACGTCGCGGGGGCTGGGCTGGCCGGGGATGCCGCGCGGGGCGATCTGCTCGGCGCCCAGGCCCACGGGCCCGATCTGGTCAAGGAGCAGGTCGAGGCGGTACTTGTGGTTGTCGATGTCGCCGGTGCCGGGGGTGTAGTCGGCGCGGTAGGCGTAGTACATGCCGTACCACATCGTGGTGAGGAACCAGGGGCCCGCGCCCCAGGGGGAGGCGGAGGAGCCGTTGCCCCAGTAGCCGTCGCCCCAGTAGCGGTTGATGAGGTCGGTCCAGCCCATGCCGTTGTTGAAGAAGTTGGCGAAGTTGACGAGGGGGCGGTTGTTGCCGAAGCGGTCATTGGCGACGCCGTTGATGCGGTCGATGACCTTCACGGCCTTGGGGTCGATGGGCGAGTGAGTCTCGAAGGGATAGACGATGCCGAGCTGTGAGGCGTCGGTGTTTTCGCCGTTCCAGTCCAGGCGCCCGTCGAGGCCGCTCTTGACGGTGTTGGCGAGGTTGGTGAAGTTCGACACATCGGCGGGGCGGCCCAGGATGTTCGCGGCGCGGGCCGAGTCGCGGAGGCCTCGGACGATGTTGGCGTTGGAGTAGATGAAGACGTCGTACTGATCTTCCCAGAGGTTGTTGGTGTAGACGAGGTTGACGGACTCCTCATAGCGGAGGCGGTTGTCGATCGAGTCGCGGGTCATCGCGGCGACCGCGTCCCAGATCGAGGCGTAGTTGGTGAAGAGGTAGCCGTAGTCCGCGGTCATGTCGTAGTACCACATGACGGCCCAGGGGAAGACGGCGGTGCCGTCGATCTGCGGCGCGCCCCAGACGGTGAAGCCGTCGGTCGTGTACTTCTGCTTCCAGAAGCCCCGGTGCTGCTGCCCGTTGATGGGGTTGCTGCCGAAGAAGGGCTCGACATCGCGGAACGTGGTGTTGCGCATCCAGTCAATCGCCTTGCGCGCCTCGGGCAGGTGGCCCGCGCGGGCAAGGGTGACCGCGGCCCACATCGCGTCGCGGGGCCAGACGTAGTAATACGCGCCGTTGTGATAGCCGGCGACGACGCCGCCGTTGACGCCGTCCTGATGGAGGGCCGTCGCGAGCAGGCCGCGCTTCATCAGGCGGTCATAGTCGGCATCGGGCGTGTCGATCGTGGTGCCCGAGGCGAGCCAGTTGGTCCAGTAGGCATCCGTGGCGGCCTGCGTGCCGGAGGCCGGGGTCTGGTAGAACCAGTCCAGCACGGGGGCGAGTTCGTTGTCGTAGACGCCGTCGTTGCCGGGGATGTTGTCGGTGATCGGGTCCGGGCGGAAGTGCGCGCCGGCGAGGACGAAGCTCACCTCGACGTCGACGCCCGGGGGCAGGGTCAGGCGCTTGCCGATCCAGCCCTGGCTCTGATCGCCCGAGGTGTCGCGCCAGGTGTCGGTCGCGGGGCCGCCGTTGGAATGGCCGGCGCCCGGGGCGACGTACATGGCGCTCGTGAGATAGAGCGCGATGTTCTTCTCGTAACCCGAGAAGGTGGTGATGTTATATTCTTCGGGCGGGTTGATGAACGCGCCGGTGCCGGTGACGGTGCGGCGAGTCTTGTCGTAGGCGGTCATGGAGCCGCGGGCCGGATCCCAGAACATGAAGTCGTAGGTGTCGCCGCCGTTGAGCGCGGGGTCGAGGTAGAGATAGACGTTGACATCCTGGGCCTGGGCGAGGTTGTTGCGCAGGACCATGCGCTTGACGAGGATGTGCTTCTGCTCGCCGGTGCCGTTGAGGCCATCGGGGAAGTCGATGCCGGCGGGGGCGAAGTCGTACTGGGTGACGGAGATGTTGTTGCCGTTGGCCGTGAGGGTCTGGGAGGTGCGGACGGTGTTGGTGTCGTCGTTCAGGTAGGACTGCTGGATGTTGGAGTAGGAGGAGCCGCCGGTGTTGCTGATCCAGTGCGTGACGCCGGTGGAGACCGGGCGGATGCCGACCGTGGCCTGATTGAGGTGCATCTGGCCGCGCTTCTCAACGGAGAGCAGCGGGGGGAAGGTGTCGCCGCCGTTGGCGTAGCCCTCGTTGCGGGTTCCGACGCCCTGGACGCCGCCGGGGGTGGGGAAGTACATGTCCCACCAGGAGCCGTTCTGGTCGAGCATGGCGGCGGTGAAGGTGTTGCCGATGAAGGCTTCTTCCTTCCAGAAGTTCACGCCGGGGTAGCCGATGGCGGGGTTGGGGCTGCCCGCGCCGGCGCCGGGCCAGGCGAGCTTGTTGAGATACGAGAAGGTGAGTCCGCCGTTGGCGAAGACTTCGGTGGTGTTGCCCGTGGTGCGCTGCGCGGAGATCTTGTACTTGATGAACCGCGCATAGGGGCGGGTCTCGGCAGGCATGGTGGCCTTCCACCAGTCGTCGTTGCCGCCGCCGGCGCGGGGCTGGTTGTACTGGAAGAAGATTTCCTGGCCGCGGCCCGGGCGATTGAAGCTCGCCATCACCTGGGTGGAGGCGTTGCCCGCGGTGCCGTTGGAGCCCTGGGGCTCGGTGCCGTCGAGGGTGTAGTAGATCCAGACGCGGTCGTAGGTGAAGCTCGGGCCGATCTTGAACCAGAGGTCGACCGACTCGTTCTCGCGGACGACCTCGGGCTCCCGGCCCGTGATGCCGCCGGGCTGGTTGAAGACCTGGCCACTGGGGTTGTGATCAAACAGCGAGGGCTGAGCTGCCGCCCAGCCGGCCGTGCAAAGAAGCACGCCCGCCATCGTCCGGACCACCGGCATCACGCGCCGGCACACTTCGCTCGGATTCTTCATCGCTTTCTCCAATCGCCCACGCCCCATCCAACGCTCCCACCCACTCCCGCGACCCCCGGCCCTCCCAGGACCGTGCTTTGCTCCACCCCTTGCGCCTGCCGGAAGACCGGACCAGTGCTTTCGGACCGTTCCGCCCACGAATGCTCCGCCGATCGGAGGCCCGCTCGTGATCGCTCCCGGGCGGCTGGCGTGATCGGCGCACCGTGCGCAGTCCGACCGCCTCACCCGTCGGCGTACTAGTGGATCGTTTTGTCCGATTCTCCCATCTCTGAGCGGTCTGGCCCGCTCCTGTGCCCGCTCCGGAATGATCCCGCGGCCATGCCGCGAGCCCAAGTATCGGTGGAGCGGCACTTTGAGTCAAGGACGCGCAAGGGTATTTTCGACCCCCAGTGTCCTACCAGAGCCGCCGGTTCCCATCCCCACAGCACCCGCCCAGATACCCTCGAAGAATCCGAACAAGCGACGCGATCGTCCGAGAATTGGGGGTTTGGAGGGGATTGGTGCCAAGGGATTGCACTGAGCTTGCCGTTCGCAAGCGTTGAGATGTCAGGTGGCTCGCGTTGCCGCGCGGACCGTGGGGGCGGGGCCGATCGGGAGGGCTGCGGGCGGGGTCGCCAACGGGTATGCTCCGCGCTGGCCCGCGCTTTGTGGGCCCGCTCGGGTGGCCCAAGCTTGTGGGTCCACGAGCGAACCTTTGACGGGACGAACCACGATGACGCACGCAGCGGTGATCCGGCGGACTTCTCAGGGGACGGTTTCGCGGTGGCTGGCGATGGGCCTGGCCGCGGCGGTGATGGCCTTCGCGGGCGGGTGCAAGAAAGAGGAAGCCCCCAAGGCCTCCGGCGAGCCCAAGGCGGCGCAGCAGGCGCCCGCGGCACCCTCCACCGATCCGATCAAGGTCGGGCACTTTGCCTCGATGACGGGCTCCGAGGCGACCTTCGGCGTCTCGACCGACAACGGGATCAAGCTCGCGGTTGAGGAGCGCAACGCGGCGGGCGGCATCAAGGGGCGCAAGGTCGAGCTGATCACCTATGACAATCAGGGCAAGCCGCAGGAAACCGTGACCGTCGTCACGCGGCTGATCCAGCAGGACAAGGTCGCGGCGCTGCTTGGCGAAGTGGCCAGTTCGCGCTCGCTCGCCGCGGCGCCCGTCGCCCAGCGCGCGGGCGTGCCGATGGTCAGCCCCTCCAGCACCAACCCCTCGGTGACCCAGGTGGGCGACATGATCTTCCGCGTCTGCTTCATTGACCCCTTCCAGGGCTATGTCGGCGCGCGCTTTGCCTCGGAGAACCTGAAGTTCACCAAGGGCGCGGTGCTGTACAACCGTGCACAGGCCTACTCCGACGGCCTGCGCAAGAACTTCAACGAGGCCTTCACCAAGATGGGCGGCACGCTGGTGGCCGAGCAGGCCTATGGCGACGGCGACAACGACTTCTCCGCGCAGCTCACGGCGATCCGCGAGAAGAACCCGGAGTTCATCTATGTCCCGGGCTACTACACCGAGGTGGTGAACATCGCGCGCCAGGCCCGACGCCTGGGCATCAAGGCGCCGCTGATCGGCGGTGACGGCTGGGACAGCGAAGAGCTCAAGAACGCGGGCGACGCGCTCGATGGCTCGTTCTTCTCGAACCACTACTCGCACGAGGAAACCCGCCCCGAGGTGCAGGACTTCGTGAAGAAGTACCAGGCCAAGTTCGGGAAGGTGCCCGACGGGCTGGCGGCGCTTGGCTACGACGCGGCGCGGATGCTGTTTGACGCGATGGACCGCGCGGGCTCGACCGACGGCAAGGCGGTCGCGGCGGCGCTGGCGGCCACGAAGGACTTCCCGGGCGTCACGGGCAAGATCTCGATGGACGCGCAGCGCAACGCCAACAAGGGCGCGGTGATGCTCGAGATCCAGGGCGGTCAGACCAAGTTCGCGGGGTTCATCCCCGCGCCCACGAACTGACCGTGGCGGACTTCGCTCCCACGCTCAGAATCGGCTAGCATCTGGACCCCCGGGCGTGAAGGCTCGGGGGTCTTTCTGTTTGCCGCGGATGTGCCGACGATGACCCAGTTCCTCCAGACCCTGACCGATGGCCTCACGGTGGGCGCGCTTTACGCGCTCATCGCGCTGGGCTACACGATGGTCTACGGGATTCTGAAGTTCATCAACTTCGCGCACTCCGACGTGTTCGCGCTGGGCGTGCATCTTTCGATCGTGATCGCCTCGATTCTGGGCATCAAGGCACTGGGCGATACGGGCACGCCGCCCTGGTACATGGGCGCGCTGGTGCTGGTGCTGGCGATGCTCGCGTGCGGCGCGATCGGGTTTCTTGTCGAGCGTCTGGCCTACAAGCCCTTGAGGAGCGCGCCGCGGCTCAACGTGCTGATCACGGCGATCGGCGTCTCGCTGCTGTTCCAGAACGCGGGGCAGCTCCCGTGGGCGTTCGGCGTTTCGCCCCGGGCGTGGCCCACGCTGCTGCCCGACGGCGAGCTGTTCAGCATCGCGGGCGTCAAGTTCCGGCTGGTGCACGCGGTGGTGCTGGCGACGGCGATCGCGCTGATGCTCGCGCTGCAGTACCTCATCTTCAAGACCAAGCTGGGCTCGGCGATGCGGGCGGTGAGCTTCAACACGCGGACGGCCGCGCTGATGGGGATCAACGTCAACGGGATCATCTCGTTCACGTTCGTCGTGGGCTCGATGCTCGCGGCGGCGGGCGGGTTCCTGTACGGCGTCTACTACGGCGGGCAGATGAAGCAGACCGCCGACAGCATGTGGGTGATGCTCGGGCTCAAGGCGTTCGTCGCCGCGGTCGTCGGCGGCATCGGTAACGTGCGGGGTGCGGTGCTGGGTGGGATCATGATCGGGCTGATCGAGTTCTTCGGCGTGCAGTACGTCTCGGACCAGTACCGGGACGCGTATGTGTTCGCCATCCTCATTCTCGTCCTGCTGTTCAAGCCTGAGGGTGTGTTCGGCAAGGCGACGGTCGAGAAGGTCTGAGATCGCGGCGACTCGGCCGCGGGCAGGAAAGGGACGTTGGTTCGCGTGACGCACCTGATCGAACAAGCCCGCTCGAAGCAGCCTTCGCGCCTGGTCGGCGTGGGGGCGACGCTGTGGCCGATGGTCCTGGCGGTGGCCGTCGGCCTGCTGATGTACCTGCTCGTGGGGCCCGCGATCGGGCAGTTCCAGTCCAAGATCCTGCTCGTCATCGGCATCAACATCATCCTGGCGGTCAGCCTCACCGTCGTGAACGGTTTTACCGGCCAGTTCTCGATGGGCCATGCGGCGTTCATGGCGATCGGCGGCTACGTCGCCGCCGGCGTGGTCTACTACGGCTCGCTGAAGCTCTTCGGCGATATGAACTTCGCGGGCGGGCGCCTCTCGCACGTGGGCGCGGCGGACTTCGTCGGGCCGCTGATCGGCAAGGGCGATTTCCTGTTCCTCGCGGCGACGCTCGCGGGCGGTCTGTTCGCGGCGCTGGCGGGTTGGGTGGTGGGGCTGCCGAGCCTTCGGCTTCGCGGCGACTATCTCGCGATCGTGACGCTGGGGTTCGGTGAGATCGTGCGTGTGTTGCTGCAGGGCACGCAGTCGCAGATCCAGCCGTGGGAAGCGGCGAGCCTGGGCAAGGACGCGCCGGTGTGGAAGCTGCCCCTGATGCTGGGCGGGCCGCAGGGTTTCAATCTGCTGCCGACGTACACGACGCTGTACTGGGTGTGGCTGTGGGTGGTGCTGACGCTGGTGGTGGTGTATCGGCTGAAGAATTCGTCGGAGGGTCGGGCGTTTCTGTCGGTGCGCGAGGATGAGATTGCCGCGCAGGCGATGGGCGTGAACGTCACGAGCTACAAGGTGCGAGCGTTCACGCTCGCGAGCTTCTTCGCGGGGGTCGCGGGGGCGCTGTTTGCGATGGACATCGGGGCGATCAATCCGACCGACGGCGGGTTCCAGCGCTCGTTCGACATCATCATCATGGTGGTGCTGGGCGGGCTGGGCTCGATCTCGGGCGCGGTCGTCGCGGCGATCGTCATCACGCTGCTGCCTGAGGTGCTGCGCGACCTCGCGCAATACCGGCTGATCCTGTACGCCCTGGCGCTGATTCTGATGATGATCCTGCGGCCTCAGGGCCTGTTCGGCGTGCGCGAGGTCTGGGACCTGGCGCTGTTCAAGAAGATCTTCAGGCGCGGGGGTGATGCGTGATCGCCGCTCCCGAAACCGCACAGGCCGGTGCTGCGCTGCTCGACGTGCGCGGGATCTCGATCTCGTTCGGCGGCCTGAAGGCGGTGCAGAACTTCTCGCTCGCGCTGCCCAAGGGCGGTCTGTACGGGCTGATCGGGCCCAACGGCGCGGGCAAGACGACGTGCTTCAACCTGCTCACGGGCGTGTACCGCCCGAGCGAGGGGGCGATCTCGCTCGATGGCGTGCCGCTGGTGGGCCGAAAGCCGTACGAGATCGCGGAGGCAGGGCTCTCGCGGACGTTCCAGAACATCCGGCTCTTCGGCGAGCTCTCGGTGCTGGACAACGCCCGGCTCGGGGCGCACGTTCGAGGCCGGCACTCGTTCTTCTCGACGGTCTGCCGGACGGCGTTCTATCGCGGTCAAGAGGCGGCGATCCGCGAGCGCGCGATCGAGCTGCTCGCGATCTTCAAGCTCGACAACCGGCTGCAGGAGCAGGCCAAGAACCTGCCCTACGGCGATCAGCGCCGGCTGGAGATGGCGCGGGCGCTGGCGACGGAGCCCAAGGTGCTGTTGCTCGATGAGCCGGCCGCGGGCATGAACCCGCAGGAGAAGAAGGAACTCGCGCAGACGATCCGCGGCATCCGCGACCGTTTCGGGCTCACGATCCTGCTGATCGAGCACGACATGGGGCTGGTGATGGACATCTGCGAGCGGATCACGGTGCTGGACTACGGCCAGATCATCGCGCACGGCGCGCCCAGCGAGATCCAGAAGAACCCCAAGGTCATCGAGGCTTACCTCGGCGCGGAGTGAGAAGCGACCCCATGCCCGCGATGCTCGACGTGAAATCCCTGCAGGTGAGCTATGGCGCGATCCGCGCCATCCACGACGTTTCGCTCACGGTCAATCAGGGCGAGATCGTGACGCTGATCGGCTGCAACGGCGCGGGCAAGACGACGACGCTGCGCGCGGTGTCGGGGATGGTCAAGGCCTCGGGCGGGTCGATCCTGTTCGAGGGTCAGGCGCTGACGAAGGTCGCGCCGCACGACATCGTGAGGCTGGGGATCGCGCAGAGCCCTGAGGGGCGGGGTATCTTTGCGAACATGTCGGTGGAGGAGAACCTGGAGCTCGGCGCCTACGCGCGGGGCTCGGGTGAGAGCGCGCAGATCCGCGAGGACCGCGAGAAGGGTCTGACGCTCTTCCCGCGCTTGCGCGAGAGGCTCAAGCAGAACGCCGGGACGCTTTCGGGGGGCGAGCAGCAGATGCTGGCGATCGCGCGGGCGCTGATGGCGCGGCCCAGGCTCCTGCTGCTGGATGAGCCTTCGCTGGGCCTTGCGCCTCAGATCGTCCAGACGATCTTCAAGATCATCCGCGACATCAATCAGACGGGGACGACGATCTTGCTGGTGGAGCAGAACGCGCACCAGGCGCTGAAGGTCGCGCACCGGGCGTATGTGCTTGAGGTTGGGCGGATCGTGCTCGAGGGCGAGGCGAAGAAGCTCGCGGAGAGCGACGACGTGCGCAAGGCGTATCTGGGCGTTGGGTAATGGGTGTGGGCTGATTCGCGCGAGCGTTCACGGCCGATCGATGAGGGTGGAGCGCTTCCATTCATCGGGCTTCTTGAGTGCGGCGGCGGCGCTGGCGGCGTCGGCGTGGTCGGCCTCGAGGTAGACGAGGGTGGTCGAGCCGATGGTGATGCGGTCGCCTTCGTTGAGGGCGACATCGAGGGTGATGGTCTTGCCGTTGACCGCGACGCCGTGCGCGCTGCGGTAATCCGCCGCAAAGTGCTTGCCCAGCGCGGGGTCGAGCTTGATCTGCAGGTGCTTGCGCGAAACGAGCGGGTCCAGGATCTGGAACGAGCAGGTGTCGTCGCGGCCGATGGAAATCAGTGGCTCGGCCAGGCGGATGAGACGCCCCTGGCCCACGCCCTCGACGATCAGCAATGAGGCCATCGTGTGCTCCTTCGCGGATCACTGTATCATCAGGCGCGGGGGACTCCGCGTGATTTGTGAGCGTGATGGCCCCCACAGCGATCGGCCCATATTCGATTGAACGGGAGCTCGGCCGGGGCGGCATGGGCGAGGTGTACCTCGCTCGCGATCCGCGGCTGGATCGCCCCGTCGCGATCAAGGCCCTGCCCGCGCACCTCGCGGGCGACCCGGACCGGCTCGCGAGGTTTCAGCGCGAGGCGAAGGTGCTGGCGTCGCTGAGCCATCCGGGGATCGGCGCGATCTTCGGCATCGAAGAGGCGCAGGGCACGCCGTACCTCATTCTTGAGTACATCGAGGGCCAGACGCTGGCGGATCGGCTCTCGCGCGGGCCGGTGCCTCTCGAGGAGGCGCTGGGGATCGCGCGGCAACTGGCCGAGGCGCTGGAGGCGGCGCACGAGAAGGGGGTGATTCACCGCGACCTGAAGCCCGGGAACGTGATGGTGACGGGCGAGGGCGTGGTGAAGGTGTTGGATTTCGGGCTGGCGCGCACGGCCGAGGGAAACGGCGCGCCGTCGTCTGCGGGAGGTGCTGCGGGAGGTGGGGCGGCGCTGGCGGATTCGCCGACGCTGACGAGCCCCGCGCGGATGCACTCGCCCACGATCCCGGGCGTCATCATGGGGACGGCGGGGTACATGAGCCCCGAGCAGGCGCGTGGGAAGGCGGTGGACAAGCGCTCGGACATTTTCTCGTTTGGCTGCGTGCTGTACGAGATGCTCACGGGCGCGATGCCGTTCCGGGGCGAGACGGTCGCGGACGCGATCGGCGCGACGCTGCACAAAGAGACGGACCTCGCGATCCTGCCGCCCGCGACGCCCGCGCGGGTGCGCGAGCTGCTGACGGATTGCCTGGCGAAGGAGCGCCGGCTGCGTCTGCACGACATGGGCGATGCGCGGCTCGCGCTGGAGCGTGCGATCGCGGGGCGGGAGTGGCTCACGCAGACGCCCTCGAGCTTGTCGAAGCGGAGCGGGGCGCGTTGGCTCGCGCTGGTCGGGGGCATGGCCGCGGGCGGCGCGGCGCTGGTCGGCGCGGGGTGGATGCTCGGGCACGGGCGCGCGGCGAGCGTGCCCCTGTCCAAGTCAACGTCGATGTACGTTTCCTCGGCCGTACCCACGCGGTTCGAAGTGGGCGAGGTGATCGGCATCGCGCCCGACGCGCGGTTTGTCGTGTATCGGTCCTCGCCCACGCTCGATGCCGAGGGCACGACGCCCTACGGCGTTCTGGTCGCCCGGCGGCTGGACCGCGACGCGACGGCCGTGCTCGAGGGGACCGAGGGCGCGATGCAGGGCGCGCTGTCGGAGGATGGGCGGTTCCTGGCGTTCGTCGCCGCGACCGATCGCGCTCGGACGCGCATCGTGCTCAAGAAGCTCGCGCTGGACGATGGGCGCCCGATCGGCGTGCCCGAGACGCTCTGCGAGTTGCCTCAGGGCTTCGGGTTCAGCCTCTGCTGGGCGTCGGACCGCGAGATCGCGATCTCGCTGGCGTGGCGCGAGACGGTGCTGGTGGTCCCGGCGTCGGGAGGCGAGCCGCGGGAGCTGGTCAAGGGTGAGCGGGCCAAGGGCTTGGACAACTGGGGCGAGCTGAGGCCCTTCGTGCCGGGCAAGTCGGTGCTGGCGACGCGCTGGACGCTGGTGGGCAAAGCGATCCGCGAGCGGGTGGAAGTGCTGGACCTGGCAACGGGCGAGCGCACGCCTTTCCTTGACAACGCGGGCGTGGCGCAATTGGCCGGGGGCGAGTATGTCGTCGCCCGGCGGGGCCAAAGTGCGCTGGTGGCGGTGCGGATCGATCGCGCGACGATGAAGCCGGTCGGCGAGCCGGTGACGGTGTGGTCGGGCCGGATGCGGGGTCAGAGCGCGCCGGTGATCTCTTCGAACGGCACGATGGCGATGCTCGCGGGGCCCGAGGATGTGTCGGGGCGGAAGCTGGCGTGGGTCGATGACTCGGGGCAGGTGCAGCCTCTGACGCTGCCGGCGCGGGCGTATGCGAGCATCGCGATCTCGCCCGACGGGACGCGGATCGCCTTGAACCTGGAGCCGACGAACCCGAACGAGCTCGTCGCGGAGCTGTGGGTGCAGGACCTCACGCGGCGGACGTTCAACCGGATCTCGACGCAGGGCCCGGCGTTTGAGTTTGTCTGGAGTCGGGACAGCCAGCGGATCGCGTACGCGATGGTGAGCCCGACGGAGTACATGATCTTCGACCGGCGCGCGGACGGCTCGGGCGAGGTCCGGCAGCTCGCGTCGTCGCCTGTGGACAAGTTCTTCTGCATCCCGTCGGATTGGTCGCCCGACGGGAACGTGCTGTCGGTCGTGCGTGTGGACATGAGCAAAGGTGTGTCCGACACGATGA
The DNA here is from genome assembly GCA_033763435.1 of Planctomycetota bacterium. Taxonomy (GTDB): domain Bacteria; phylum Planctomycetota; class Phycisphaerae; order Phycisphaerales; family UBA1924; genus JANRKN01. The sequence continues at coordinate 48,005 of JANRKN010000072.1, read as the reverse complement.
TGCTCGAGCGTGCCGAGGGGACCGACGGCGGCGGACCCGCCGGGGCCGACACGTCGATCGTCGGCAAGGGCGGGTGGCTCGTCCGGCCTTATCTGACGGCGCCCTCGAACGAGGATTCGCCTCGGTTCTCGCCCGACGGCAAGTGGATCCGCTTCATGGGCGATGAGTCGGGGCGTTCGGAGCTGTACGTGCAGCGGTTCACGGGCGCGGGGGCGGGCGAGGCCGACGCGCGGGCCGGGCGCACGCAGGTTTCGACCGCGGGGGCGATCGGCTCGGGGTGGTGGAGCGCGGACGGGAAAGAGATCCGGTACATCGACGCCGACTCGCGCGTCATGAGCGTGCAGGTGGAGACGTCGCCGACGCTGTCCGTGTCGCTGCCCAAGCAGATCGCGAACCTGAAGGACATCAAGTACCGCACGTGGGCCTTTGGCCCGGACGGGCGGTTGATGCTGGTGCTCGAGGGCGAGAACGAGCGCGCGTATCGGATTGACCTTGTGGTGAACTTCATCGATGAGATGCGCGAACGGTTGACCAAGGTGGGTACGGGCGGCCCGGCGCGGTGAGCGGTGGGGCAAAGGCCGGTTGCGGGCCGGGTTGTTGGCGGGGTTGTTGGGCCGGGTTGTTGGGTGGGGTGAGGTCGGCGGTGGGGATCCGGACAATCGGGGTCGGATCGTGTAGACTGGGGCTCCCTGTCGGCGCGGGCGCGCCGCGGGCAGGAGCCGCGCGCGTGCAGCCGACTGGTCTACCCGCCTTTGTGTATTCCGAGCTTCCGGCCGCGATGCCCGAGGGCTTTGCGCTGGTGCCGGTGGACCCGGATCATCTCGCGGCGCCGATCCGCCTGTGCGTCGTCGCGCGGACGGGGCTTGCCAAGGGCGATGGGGGCGCGGGCGGGCAGTCGGCGGTGCACGGCGTGCTGATCGTGCTGCGCGAGCTGCTGGACGCGCGGGTGTATCTGGCGGCGCTGGCGGATGCCGACGGACGGGCGCACCAGTGGTGCGAGCTGTGGGTGCAGGAGATCGGCGGACTTTCGCGGGCGATGCCGGCGTATCGGGAGGCGTTCAACAACCTGACGCTGGATCGGCGCTGGGCGGCGCGGGCGGAGGCGCTGGATCGCATCGTGCCGGGGGGCCTGCTGCGGACGGGGTACGAGTCGTCGCACCCGCAGCCGATGTTCCTGGATTTGGGCACGCTGACGCCGATGCGGGCGCTGGACAAACGGACGGGCGACGCCTGGGTGCTGTGCCGGGACGATGAGCTGCTGCGGGGCAAGGGGCTGGGGGCGTTTTCGTCGAGTCTGGAGCGGTACCTGCACGTGCCGACGGTGGGGGCTGAGAGCAAGTTCATCCCGGTGGGCGCCGAGGCCGAGAGCTGGGACCAGCCGGGGGGCCTGGGCAAGCTGCTGGATCAGGGCCCGGACGTGTACGCGATCAACGGCTCGGGCGGGCTGATGATGGTCGCGCCCTTCGCGGCGCTGAGCTACGAGCAGTATGTGGATGCGCTGACGGGGCTTCCGTCGGCCGGAGCGCCCGAGGGGCTGCTCAAGGTGCTCGCGACGCTGAGCCAGACGCGCTCTCAGGCGGGCGCGGCGGTGCAGCGCGCGGGGGCGAAGAAAGACGGCGCATCGGCTAAGGGCGGGTTGCTGAGCCTGTCAGCCCACGGGCGTGCGGGCCGGCTGGTTGAGACGCTGCACCTGAAGGTGCGGGCGCTGGGCGAAGCGGTGACGGCCGTGCGGCGAGCGGTGCAGGCGGACGACGCGCCGATGCTGAACGTAACGGCGTCGAGCTTCCGCGTGTCGCTGGGCGAGCCGGGGATCGGCCTGCCCGCGTGGTGGACGAGCCGGGTGTCGCTCGCCGAGCCGGGCGAGAGCGTGGGGCTCGCGATCGAGGGGACGGACGCGAAGTACTACCTCGGGGGCGGTCATCGGGGCTTGTCGATCTATGCACCGGCGACCGTGGGCCGGGCGGTGAAGGGGCGGTCGCAGCTTCGGATCCGTCGGGTGTCGACCGACTTGAACGGCGCGACGGGGACGGTGATCGAGGCGACGCTGGTGACGCAGGAGCGGATCGTCGCGGGGACGAACGACTTGGTGTGGATGCGGTTCTCGATCGCGGGCGAGCGGGTGGACGCGTACGCGATCGTGGAGGCGGGGGGCAACGCGCCGGGCGAGCTGCGGGTGCGGACGATCCCGCAGCGGGTGAGCGGGGGCGTGGCGGGTGCGCTGAAGCAGGCCGAGGGCGTGCCGGTGCCTGAGGTGATGTTCGAGCTTGTGCCGCTGCTTTCGAGCCCGTGCGATCTGTACGCGCTGGGGGTGCTGGGCGTGCGGACATTCCTCGTGGACGCGGGAACGACGCTGCCCGTGGCGCTGGACGACCTGATGAGCCTGGCGTCGGCGGTGAAGTCGATCGCGCCGGCGTCGGCGGGGTCGGGCGTCGATGCGATGAGCGACTTGGTGAGCCGGGTGGGCAAGGCCTACGCGAGCGAGGAGCGGTTTGCCTCGGCGCTCGGGCCTCACCGCGTGCTCGCGGAGGGGTTCAGCGCGGGCGAGGCGCTGTCGATCGTGACCGAGGGCGTCTGGTTCCGGGTGCTGGCGACGCTGCTGCGGATGTTCCCGGGGCTGCTGCCCGAGAGCCGGTGCAGGGATCTGGGCGATTCGCCGGCGGGGGGCCTCGAGGCGGTGTTTGATGAGGCGCTGGAAGACTTGTATCTTCTGACGGTGCAGACGCGGAGCCTGGTGATGCCGGACCTGGCGTCGAACCGGGAGCTGCGGACGATCGTGGATGAGTATCTCGCAGTGTCCTGATGGGCGGTGTCCTGATGGGCACTGCGGTGATGAATCTGTGGGCGCGGGTGGGCTGGCGGCAAGAACTCTTTGGAGATGAAGCGATGACGCGTGCAGTCTCGATGATGGTGGTGCTGTGCTCGGTGGTGATGGGTGTGGTTCTGGGCGGCTGCAAGGCGGGCCCGGGGACGTACGACCTGTCGGTGAAACTGGCGGACAGCCTGAAGCGGCCTGACGGGTCGCTGCCGCCGGTGCAGGTGGACGTGATCGGGATCAAGGCCGCGGATGTCGCGCAGTGGCAGGGCTACTCGGTGAGCAAGTACTTCTCGGGCGACGATGCTCGCCGGAAGGACGCGGCGGCGCGCGGCATGAAGGAGATGGCGCTCGGGCCCAGCAAGCCGAGCGACACGCTGAGCCGGGGCGATCAGCTCTGGGGCAAGTGGCAGAAGGCCGAGATGATCGTGATCCTTGCGAACATCCCCGGTTACTCGGGCTCGACGGGGGGCGACGACGCGCGGCGGCTGATTCTGCCCACGCGGACGGACTTCTGGAAGGACGCGCGGATCAACATCAACGTTGAGTCCAGCCTGCTGTCGATCGATTCCTCGACGCCCAAGCAGACGCCGAAGGAAGACTGAACGGCTGGTCAGCGCGAGGTCTGACCGACGATCGGCCCAGCGGCGGACGGCGCCAAGCGGGTGCGGAAGGGTGGGGTCGGTTCGGGCCCGGCGGGTCTTTCTGATATGATGGCATACGGCGAGCCGCGCGGACGTTCGTTCGCGCGGTCGCTCGTTGATGGGACCACCGCATGCCCGCGTTTGGACGCTTTGAGACCGGTCGTCGTCTGTTCAAGGTGGGCAAGCGCTGGGTGTACTCTGCGCGCGAGCAGGGGGCGGCGGCGGACGGCCACGTCGTCGAGGTCTTCGAGCTCGATCCCTTCGCGCTCGACCCCGCGCAGCAGGAGGCGGATGCGGCGGCGTTTCTGAGCGTCGCGGCCGAGCAGAAGAAGCTGGTCGAGGGCGGGGCCAGGGGCTGGGCGCCGGTTGTCGAGACGGGCACGGGCGATGAGGGCGCGTGGTACGCCTCGACGCTGTTCCCTCTGTCGGCGCAGTCGCTGATCGATCAGCGCGTGGCGCTGGCGGAGAAGGGCCTGCGCGCGATCGTGGAATCGACGCTGCGGGCGCTGGGAGAGCTGGATCAATCGCAGATCAACTCAGGCGGGAGGCCTCACGGGGCGCTGACGCCGGCGTGCGTGTGGATCGGACCTGAGGGCGCGGCCGCCGACGGATCGGCGCGCGTGGTGCTCTCGGACTTCAAGCCCCGCGAGCAGACGACCAAGGTCGACCGAGACGCGGACATGCAGGCGGTCGGGCGGTTGATCTATCAGCTCGTCACGCAGGAGGCGCAGGTCCGCGACCTGATGGCTTGGCCTGTGCCGATGACGCCCGCGTGGAAGGCGCTGGGCGAGAACGGCGCGTGGTGGCTCGAACTTTCGAACAAGCTGACGAACCCCAACCCGGGCGCGGTGCTGCCGACGATCGCGGAGGTGCTGGAGCGGCTGAGCGAGCGCAAGGTCGCATCGGTGCCGGGGACGAAGAAGCGGCTGCTGGTGGGCGTCGCGGCGGGCGTGGTGCTGCTGGGGATCGCGGGGGGCGCGTACGTCGCGCTCAGCGGGAGCAAGTCGGAGAAGACGATTCAGATCGCCGAGGGGTCGATCGACGTCAAGGACTGGGAGGAGTTGGTCGACGCCTCGAAGAACTGGTTCTTCGTGGTGCGCGGGCTGCCCAAGGCGATGGAGACCGATGCGACGCTGGCGTCGGACCCGCTGTACCAGCAGATCCGCCAGATCATCGAGCCCGACGGCGCGAAGGCGACGTTCCCCGTCGCGGACATGAAGGGTTCGGTCGCGGGCGTGGATGACAAGCTCAATCCGCCGCAGGCCAACAGCAAGCAGGGCGGCCGGGCGGTGGAGACGCTGAACCGGATCCGGCAGGTGCGTGAGCTGCTGCGGGGCGACGGGAACATCGGATGGGAGCGCGCGCGGGGGCTGAGAGCGGCGGGCGAGTCCTTCGCCAAGCAGGGACAGGAGCAGCTCGCGGAGAATCTGCTGAAGCCTCTGGGTCAGCTTGATGAGGTGCTGGACGCGAAGAAGCCGATCGCGGACGTGCGCGACCTGACGGACCGGGTGGGCGCGATCAACGCGGCGTTTGAGTCGTTCAGGCCGATCGCTGAGGCGCAGTCGAAGCTCGCGAAGGTGCGCGAAGAGGCGGAGAAGCTGCCCGACCCGGTGCTCAAGCGGCTGGGTGAGGTGATCGACGCGGAGCAGAAGGCGGTGTTTGCGTCGGGCAAGTCGGGTGAGGCGCTGCTGACGGACCTTCGCACGCGGCTGGACGCGTTGGTAACGCGCGGGCAGGGCGCGGTGAACCTGTTTACGAGGAATCAGGCTCAGTGGGACTTGGAAGGGTTTTATGCGTCGGAGTTCATGCAGGCGGGGGCCGCGGCCGCGCCGACGCTCGCGCTGATCGAGGGCTGGCAGGCGGAGTTCTCGAAGCCCGTGTATGCGCCGCCGTCGGACCCGGACCCGCGCACCGCCCAGGTGGCCGAGGCGACCGCGTGGCTCGATGAACGCACGAAGACGCTCGACACGCTGAAGCAGACCAAGAGCGACGACGAGGACGTGATGAAGGATGGCCCGCGGCTGGCCGAGCAGGCAACGCAGTTCCGCTCGGCCCTCGCGGCGGTGCAGGAGCCCAAGTGGCTCAACCGGAACATCCCGAAGATCACCGCCGACCTGAAGCTCGCGCGCGACGGCGCGGCCAGGTGGCGCGACGAGGTCGACACGCTCCAGAAGATCGTCGTGCAGGGCGCGGCAGGGATCGTCGACAAAGCGCGCAACCGCCTCAGCGATCCCGACATCACCGCCTCGGAGGCGATCAAGAGTTACTGGACGGGCGCGGTGGCGGCGCTGGACAAGAAGAAGGACGCCGTCAGCCGCAAGGCGCTCGCGACCGAGCTGGATCAGCTTGAGGCGACCGTGAAGGCGCTGAACGAGGGCGTGAACGTGCCCTCGCCTCTGCCGGCAGGTGCGGAACGCGTGGTGAACACCGAGGCGGTCGCGCGGGCGATTGTCTCTCGTAAGGAGCGCACTCTGGCCGCGGCGGTCGGACAGCTCGGCCAGCCGGGCTCGGCGAATGCGGCTGCGGTCCGGCAGATCAACGCGCTGCAGGAGTTCGTCGCGTGGAACAGCGCGGTTGGGCAGACCGTCGCGACCCTGCAGGGCGCGGCCGAGCTGCTCGACGCGGGGTACATGCTCGCGGAGCCGGGGCCCAAGCAGGCGTCAGCGAGCGATCTGATCGCTCAGGCCGAGGCGAGCCCCGCGTGGGCGGAGATCAAGGATGCGGCGGGCGCGCTGCCCGCGCGGCGCGAGGCGCTGAACAAACTCGGTGCTGAGACGCAGCCCGGGGCGCTGATCGCGGCGGTGGAGAACGGGCAGACGCTCGCGGAACGCCGCACGGCGTGGGCGAAGCTCGCGAGCGCGGACCCGGCCGCGGCGCCGGGCGCACAGACCGTCGCGTGGCCCCGCTCGGCACAGGACCTGGACGCGCTGAGCTCGGCGAGCGCAGCGCTGGATGCGAAGCTCGCGACGATCGAAGACTCGGCCCGCGCTGGGGCGCTGCGGCAGGCGCTGGCGCAGGATCGTCGCACGCTGATCGTCCGGCACCTCAATAGCCTCGATGGGTCCGAGGGGGCGGTCCGCGGGAGCTTTGCCAAGATCGCCGCGATGAAGGACTCGGGCCTCAGCGCCGATCAGCTCGCCGGCCGGGCGGAGATCGAAGGACTTTCGGCGGCTGCGCGGTTCAACCTCGCGCTGCTCGCGTTCGACGACGCGGTGCTTGCGCTGAACAAGGCGACGCCGGGCGATCAGCAGCCGGCGCAGCTGCAGGCGCTGATCGCGGGGTTGCAGCAGCAGGCGCAGGCGCTGGGCATCGCGGACGCGAAGATCACAAAGATGCTGGCGGATGCCGCGGCTCTGAGCGCGGCGGGCGCGAAGAAGTTTGAGCCCGAGAAGGAAGGCCCCGCGCGGACCGGGCGCTGGGCGGGACAGGTTGTGTCCGATGGCGTCGTCGACTTCACGCGCACGGGCGGTGGGGTCGGGCCCTCGAAGCTTCGGTTCCGCCGCGTGCAGCCGTCGGGGCAAGATAAGCCGACGTATGTGCTGACCAGCGAGGTGTCGGTGGGGCTGGTGAAGGATGCGATCGACGCGGTGAGGCCGCGGGACCCGGCGCCGGCGTTCCTTTCGCCGATCAACGACCCGGGTCGGCGGTCGGGGCCGATCGTGTGGATCGCGGCGGGGACCTCGTCGATCCAGCCCTCGGGCGGCGTGCAGCAGCCGATCATGTCCGGCAATCGGTGGTATCGCTACCACGCGTCGCTGGTGGGCGTGGAGTATTTCCCGGCATCGATCGCGCCGACGCCGCCCGACGCGGGCGCGCCGATGACGCAGGTGTCGATCGCGGGCGCGCTGTTCGTGGCGCAGTCGATGGGCACGCGGTTGCCGACGCCGGCAGAGCTCGCGGCGGCGGCGGGTGCGAACGGCGGGGCGGTGAATCTGCGCGATGCCCGCTTCAAGCAGCAGTTCGATCACGTCAAGGGGCTGATCGCGGGGAACGCGCAGCTCACGATCCAATACCCCGCGAGCGGCGCGTTCCATCCGAGCCCGATCGCCGAGCGGCCCAAGCCCAATGAGGACGACCGCACGGCGACGACCGACGACGATGGGTTCCTGTTCTTCGCGCCGGCGGGCGAGGGCGCGGACGGGTTTGTGAACGTCATCGGCAACGCGGCGGAATGGGCGCTGGGCAATCGCGACGGGATGGACGCGCTGGCCGAGGAGCCTGCCGGGTCGCTCGCGTTCGCGCGGGCGCGCGAGTTCACGACGCAGACGGGCGCGCTGGTGTTCGGTGGTTCGGCGCTGTCGCACCCGGATCTGCCCAAGGACCAGCCGCTGAAGCCCGCGACGGCGGCCGAGCCCAACTCGGGCTACGCGGATGTCGGGTTCCGCTTGGCGTTCACGGAGCTTGGCTCGCGCAAGACGCCCGCGGAGCTTGTGCGCGAAGTGGTGCAGGCGGCGGGCTTCGTCGGGCGCAGGTGATCGCCGCCGTGACCGGGGCGGGCCCGGACGGAACCCCTACAGGCGTTGCACACGGACCAGCCGGAGCGTGAAGGACGCTGGTGGGGAGTTGCCGCGCGGACGAAACCGGGCACGGTCCGATCTCGGAAAGGCTTGCTGCGGAGCGCGAGTTCTGAGAGGATGCGGCCCAAACCTATGAACACCACGCGGAACCAACGGAGGCGGGCGGCGGGAGGCTTGGCGGCGATCGCAATGGCGGTCGCGACGGGTGCCGCGCCCGCGCAGATTCTTGAGCCGCAGGTGCTGGTCGTGTACGACTCGCGCCTGGCGGACTCCAAGGCGGTCGCGGAGTACTACGCGGGGAGCAACCGCATCCCGGGCGCGACGGGAGCGTTCAAGGGCACGCGGCCTGGCGTTCGGGTGATGGATCTCTCGGCGTGGGGCGCGGGAGCGATCGCCCCGGGGGACATCTCGTACGCGGGGTTTGTGTCCAACATTCGGACGCCGATCCGCGGATATCTGACCCAGAACAAGCTGGCGCAGACGATCCGCGTGATCGTGCTGACCAAGGGCCTGCCGCACCGGGTGCAGGACCTGAACAGCGCGGCGGTGGGCGACAACCCGGCGCAGTCGGTGAACGCGTGGAACGCTTCGAACTACAGCGCGGCGAGCGTCGATTCGGAGCTGACGCTGCTTTGGCAGAATCTCTCGGCGGGCGAAGCCAACGGCGGCGCGGATTCCAAGGCCGACGGGCTGGTGATCAATCCCTTCTACAAGTCGACGACGGCGCTCGTGACGCGGAGCAGCGCGAACATCACCACCCCCAAGGTGTTCACGCTGACACTCTCGCCCGGGCCCTACTGGCGCGCGGCGTCGAACGCGAATGCGGCGGACAACCTGACGGCCGGTGACATCTATCTGGTCTGCCGGCTCGATGGAAAGACCGTCGCTGACGTGCGCGCCATGATCGACCGCGGCAAGGACCCGTACGTGAACATGTCGGGCGTCGCGCTGCTGTTCGATGAATCCAACGCCAACGGCACCGTCGATTCGTTCCAGAACTCCGAGTTCGACAATCAGGGCGATGCGTGGGTCCGGACCAACGACGACTACGAATCGACGCGCGACTTCCTTCTCAACTCCGACAGGCGCTTTGCCAGCAGCACGGTCCAGTACGACCAGTTCGGGGGCGGGAACAACTTTTTCGTCGGGCCCAACCTGCCCTCGGGAGTGTCATGGAACCCGACGGTGCGGCTGATTACCAATCCGGTGCTCTTGATCGCGTCGTACGGCGCGAATCACTCAGGGCTGCCCACGCGCACCGACGGACAGGCCGCGGGCACGACGTACGCGAGCACATTCACATACGCGCCCGGCGCGATCTTCAACACGATCGAGTCGTACAACGGGCGCGCGCTTGGGGGCCTCGGGCAGAATCAGTTCGCGGCGCAACAGCAGGCGGCGGACTTCATCGCCGCGGGGGGCACGTTCGCCGTGGCGAACGTGTGGGAGCCGTTTGCGATCTCGGTGCCCAAGAACTTCTGGATCGTTCGGAATTTCTACCTCGGCACCATGACCTGGGCCGAGGCAGCGTACTCGGGCATCCCGTGCCTGTCGTGGCATCAGATCGTGCTGGGCGACCCGCTCGCGCGGGTGCAGCGCTCGACGGATGATGTGAACGGCGACGGCGCAGTGGACATCGAGGACCTGTACACGTGGGAGCGGCTGTTTGCCGACGCGCCGACGGACGCGCGGCTGGATGTCAACCGCGATAACGCGCGGAACAACGCCGATCGTGTATCGCTGACGAACACGCTGCGCGCGGGCGAGAACTACATCCTGCGGTATCGTGAGTAGCTCGCCTCACACGAAAAGATCAATGAACTTGCCGACGGCGCGGACTTGGGCCGGCTGGGTGGGCAGGCACGCGGGCGCGGCATCGCTGGCGCGGGGCGCGGGGATGTCGCCGAGCTTGGGCATGAGGCCCGTGGAGCTCGGGCGGTACTCGTCGCGCTGGCGGGCGAGTTTCAGCGCGTCGGCATCGAGGCGCTCGGCCTCGCGGAGCTGATGGTTGAGGCGTGCGGTCGCGTCGGCCCAGCGCAGGATGGCCGGGGCGTCGGTGCGCCGGCATGCGCTGCTCTGGGTCGTCGCGTCGATCTGCACGCCAGACCGACGTGCGAACGCGGGGCCGGGCGTGCGGGGGCGCGGGGGGTCCGAGAAAAGCTCTCGTGGCGTGGTGTGCGGGGGTGCGGGCGTGCGGGGGCGTTGTGCGGCGGAGGTGGGGTTGTGCGGGCGTGTGGCGTCCGGGCAACGAGTGGGCGAGGCGTGCCGGCGACGAAGGTGGGCGCAACAATCGGGGCTCTTGGAGGCTCCGCGTGCTGAAGGTCAGCGATTTGGACTATCACCTACCCGCCTCGGCGATCGCGACCGAGCCGGCCGAGCCGCGCGATTCGGCGAGGCTGATGGTGGTGCGCCGGTCGGACCCGGACTTCATCGAGCATCGGACGGTGCGCGATCTGCCCGAGCTGCTGAGGCCCGACGATCTGATGCTGTTCAACCGCACGCGCGTGCTGCCCGCACGATTCACGGGCCGAAGGCACGACACCGCGGGGCACGTCGAGGGTCTGTTCCTGCACGAGCGTGCGCCGGGGCGGTGGTGCGTGCTGCTCAAGGGCCGGCGGATGAAGCCGGGGATCTTCGTGCGGCTGATGACCGAGCCCGAGAGCGAGCACGAGACGCCGCGGGAGCTGGGCGTGCGGCTCAAGCTCGTCGAGCACGACGGCGACGAGGAGGGGTCGTGGCTGGTGGAGGTGTTGGATTCGACGGGCGCGGCGCTGACCGAGCCGGCGTCGGACGTGCTGGGGCGGGTGGGTTTGCCGCCGCTGCCGCCGTACATCCTGGCGGCGCGGAAAAAGGCGGGGCAGAGTGAGTCGCGCGCGAGCGACTTTGACCGGTATCAGACGGTGTACGCGCGGGAGTATGGGTCGGTCGCGGCGCCGACGGCGGGGCTGCACTTCACGCCGGAGCTTCTGGCGCGGTTGGACGCGGCGCAGGTGCGGCGCGCGGACGTGGTGCTGCATGTGGGTTCGGGGACGTTCAAGCCCGTGAAGGCGGAGCATGTCGAAGAGCACGAGATGCACACGGAGTGGTGCAGCCTGCCGCACGGGGTGCGGAGGCAGATCGTCGCGACGCACCGCTCGGCGGCGACGCCCCGGCCGCGGGTGATCTGCGTGGGAACGACGACTGCGCGGACGGTCGAGAGCTATGCGGGGCTGGAGGCGGGCGTGGGTGGCGACATGACCGACCACCTCTGGCCCGCGTCGCTGGACACGAAGCTGCTGATCACGCCGGGGTATTCGTGGCGCTGGACCGATGGGCTGCTGACGAACTTTCACCTGCCCAAGTCGACGCTGCTGGCGATGGTCGGGAGCTTGCTGGAGCTGCCCGGGAAGGCCGAGGCTGGGGTCAAGCGGCTCAAGCGGCTCTATGGCATCGCGCTGGAGCGGAACTACCGGTTCTTTTCCTACGGCGACGCGATGCTGATCCTGCCCTGAGCGCCCGGTCTGACGTAAACTCGGCTGCTGTTTCCGCGATGCATCACGCTCATGGAGGGACCGATGCAGCTCACGGACCTGATTCAGGGCTTTCCGATTCGGCTCGCGCTGCCGGCGGGGGGCACCGCGTCGCTTCGGATCTGCGATCTGACGGAGGACTCGCGCACGGTGGTGCCCGGGTCGCTGTTCATCGCGCGTGCGGGGGCCAAGGCCGACGGACGCGTGTTCATCGCGCAGGCGCTTGGGGCGGGCGCGGTCGCGGTTTTGGTGCAGGGCGAGCCCGACAGCGCGACGCTCGACGCGGCCCGTCACGCGCAGGCGGCGGTGCTGTCGACCGATGATGCCGCGCTCGCCTCGGCGCTGCTGGCCGAGCGATTTTATGGCTCACCTTCGAACAGCCTGGACCTGGTGGGCGTGACGGGGACCAACGGCAAGACGACGATCACATGGCTGATCTGGCAGCTTCTCAACGGAGCGGGGCATCGTTCAGGCTTGATCGGCACGGTGATTGTGGACGACGGGGCGGAGGTGGCGCCCGCGAACATGACGACGCCGCCCGCGATTGAGGTGTCGCGGACGCTGAATCTGATGGTGGATTCGGGTTGCAAGGCCGCGGCGATGGAGGCCTCGTCGCACGCGCTGCACCAGAAGCGCGTGGAGGCGCTGGCGTTCGACGTGGGCGTGTTCACGAACCTGACGGGCGACCATCTGGACTATCACGGCACGATGGAGAGCTACGCGGCTGCGAAGGCGCGCCTGTTCGAGCTGCTCTCGCCCGATGCCGCGGCGGTCGTGAACGCGCAGGACCCCTGGGCGCCTCGGATGGTGCGGGACATCAAGCCGGGCGTGAGGCTGTTCCCGTGTGTAATCGAGGATGACCGGTCGCTGTTTCCGCCCGCACCGCACACGCTGGCGACGGGCGAGCGCGCGTGCGTCGCGAAGGTGCGCTCAGCGGATCTGCTGGGGATGACGCTCGAGCTGTCGGGGCCGTGGGGCAAGGTGGAATCGCGGGTGAATCTGACGGGCTCGCACAACGTGATGAACGTGCTGCAGGCCGTGGCGAGTGCGCACGCGATCGGGCTGTCGGCCGAGCGGATCGCGGAGGGCTTGTCGTCGCTGACGGCGCCGCCGGGGCGACTCGAGCGCGTGAGCCTCGACCGCGACCCGGTGACGGTGCTGGTGGATTACGCGCACACCGACGACGCGCTGAAGAACGCGATCGGCGCGGTGCGGGCGTGCTTGGGTTCGGATGGTGGGGGGGGCACGGGTGGGGGCGGCAAGCTGTGGGTGGTCTTCGGCTGCGGGGGCGACCGCGACAAGACCAAGCGGCCGCGGATGGGGCGCGTCGCCGCGACCGAGGGCGACATGGAGGTGGTCACCAACGACAATCCGCGGACGGAGCGGCCCAGCGAGATCATCGATCAGATCCTCGCGGGCGTGCCGACGGAGCGCCGGGGCGCGGTGAGCGTGCAGCCTGACCGCGATCGGGCGATCCGATATGCGATTGACCACGCGCAGGCGGGCGATGTGGTGCTGATTGCCGGCAAGGGGCACGAGACGGAGCAGATCCTGCCCGACGGCGCGGGCGGAACGTTCACGCAGCACTTTGATGATCGTGAGGTTGCGCGGGCGGCGCTGGCGGACCGTTTCGGCGCGCGGCCCGAGGCTTCGCCCGGGAGGCCGACTGCGGTGGTGCGGTCGTCCCGCACCGGGGCGAAGGGGTCTGGTTCGGGCGGGTCTGGTTCGAGCGGGCGCCGGCCTTGATCCTCGTCCGGCCCTTGTGCCGATAATGCCCGATGCGCCTCGACGATCCCCCACCGAGGCGCCTGCGAGGGAGTCTTCTGCGTGTCGTTCTGGTTGCCCGAGTCGATCAAATCTGTGCTGGCGGGCCGATGGCTCGCGCGGGGCGCTGCTGCGGTGCCTGCGATCGACGGGTCGACGCCCGCGCCGGGGGGCGGGGTATCGATCGACACGCGGACGCTCGCGCCCGGGCAGGTGTTCTTCGCGCTGCGGGGTGAGAAGGTCGATGGGCACGCGTTTCTGGATGCCGCGGCACAGGCCGGGGCGTCGCTCGCCGTCGTCGACACACCCGACGCGATCCCGCAGGGCGCGGCGCGATTCAACGGACGGCTTTCGGTGCTCGCGGTGAACGATGCGCCCGCGGCGCTGATCCGGCTCGCGTCGGCGTGGCGCCAGACGCTGACCTCGACGCGCGTCGTGGCGATCGCGGGGTCCAACGGCAAGACGACGACGACGCGGCTGACGCATGCGGTGCTTTCCGCGGCGCTCAAGGGCGCGTCGAGCCAGAAGTCGTTCAACAACTCGATCGGCGTGCCGCTGACGATGCTCAACGCGCCCCGCTCGGCGCAGTTTCTGATCTGCGAGATCGGGACCAACGCGCCGGGCGAGCTTGCGCCGCTGGCCCGGCTCGTGAGCCCCGACACGCTGGTGATCACGAGCCTCGGGCGCGAGCATCTCGAGGGCTTCGGGACGCTCGAGGGCGTGGCGCGTGAGGAAACGTCGGCGATTCTCGGCCTGAGGCCCGGGGGCGCGGTGATCGCGCAGGCCGACAGCCCACTGCTGCTGGAGCATGCGCGGGCGATGATCAAGGCCGCGGGGAATGGGATTCAGCCGGGTGGGATTCAGCTGGTCACGTTCGGCACCTCGCCCGAGGCGGACCTGCGGATCACGGACGTGCGGACCGAGCCGCCTGCGCCCGGCCGGTCGAGCGCGCGGACGAGCTTCACGATCAACGGCCGCGGGCGCTACGAGGTGCCCCTGCCCGGCGCGCACAACGCGAGCAACGCGGCGGCGGCGATCGCGGTCGCAAGACGCCTCGGACTGGCCGACGAGGTCATCGCCGCGGCGCTGGCGTCGGCGCGCGGCGCGGAGATGAGGCTCGAGTGCACGGTCGTCGGCGGCGTCGCGGTGCTGAACGACGCGTACAACGCCAACCCCGACTCGATGCTCGCGGCGCTCGACACTTTCGCGGCGCTGTATCCGCAGGCGCCCAGCCGCGTCGCGGTGCTCGGCGACATGCTCGAATTGGGCGAACAGAGCGAGCAGGCGCACCGCGAGATCGGTTCGGCCGTGGGGGCCATGCTCCGCTCGGGCGCGCTGAGCCGCGTCGTGTTCGTCGGGCCTTTGTCGGCGCATGCGGCGCGAGAGGCCGGGCTGGCGGGGCGGGTGGAGCATGTCGAGTCGCTCGACGCATCGGCGCTGTCGGCGCTGCGGGCGACGCTCGCGCCGGGGGACGCGCTGTTGCTGAAGGCTTCGCGGCGGATGGGGCTCGAGCGGCTCGCGCGAGCGCTCGCGGAGAACGTGCCGACGGATCAGCCCATCGCCTGACGAATGCTGTACGCCCTGCTCAATCTCCTGCGCGACTGGCTCGACGCGAACAACCTGTACGGGTACGTCCGCGTTCTCGATCAGATCCAGTTCCGCGCCCTTGCCGCGGCGGGGCTGGCGTTCGCGATCGTGATTGTCTTTGGCAGGCCGACGATCGCGTGGCTCCGTCGCAAGAAGATCGGCGACGCAGGGCTGACCGACGCCGAGGCGCTGCGGTCCTCGGCCAACAGCAAGGCCAACACGCCGACGATGGGCGGTCTGCTGATCTGCGCTGCGATCGCGGGCGCGACGCTGCTGCTGGCCGACCTCTCGCAGTTCTACATCAAGCTCGGTCTGATCGTGCTCGTCTGGCTCGCGGCGCTCGGCGGGTTTGACGAC
Source organism: Planctomycetota bacterium (assembly GCA_033763435.1). Lineage (GTDB taxonomy): Bacteria > Planctomycetota > Phycisphaerae > Phycisphaerales > UBA1924 > JANRKN01. The sequence goes on along the minus strand of JANRKN010000072.1, from coordinate 32,815 downwards.
TGGCTCAAGCTCACGGCCAAGAGCCGCGGCACCGGCTCGCGCCAGGGCCTTTACGCGTGGGAGAAGCTCGTCTTCCAGCTCGGGCTGGGCGTGATCGTCGGGTACTTTGTGTTCTCGCACGGTGCTTCGCCCGACGGCGCGCCTTCGCTCGGCATCGTGCTGAACCTGCCCTTCCAGAAAACCTACGAGGCGCTGGGCGTGCCCGCGTCGAACCTGATCTATCTGTCCAAGGTCGAGTTCATCGTGCTCTCGGCGCTGATGGTGACGGGCGTTTCCAACGCCGTGAACATCACCGACGGCATGGATGGGCTCGCGGCGGGGATCTCCACGGCGGTCGCGTTCGGGCTGTTTGTGCTGGCGCTGGTCGCGGGTTGGCAGGCCGCGGCGCAGTACCTGCTGGTGCCGTACATCCCGGGGTCGGACGAGCTCGCGGTGCTCGCGGGCGCAATGGCGGGCGCGTGCCTGGGATTCCTGTGGTGGAACTGCTTTCCCGCGCAGGTGTTCATGGGCGACACGGGGTCGCTGGCGCTCGGCGGGTTGATGGCGTACATCGCGATCGTGATCCGCCACGAGGCGGTGCTGTTGCTGATGTGCGGGATGTTCCTGGTCGAGATCGGGTCGGTGGTGCTGCAGGTCGGGTGCTTCAAGCTGACCAAGGGCAAACGGATCTTCCGCGTGGCGCCGATCCATCACCACTTTCATTTGGGCGGCTGGACCGAGCAGCAGGTCGTCGCGCGGTTCTGGATCATCTCGATCATTCTGGTCGTGCTCGCGCTCGCGTCCATCAAGGTTCGCTGAGGCCCTGCGGTGGGGGGTCAGCGCGAGGTCTCGACGACTGCCCGGCGGAGGACCACTCGCGCGCCGACGGCGCCGCTGGACCCGGCCTCGATACGAATGCGAACCGAGCCCGAGACCGCGAGCGTCATGTCGCGCTCGAGCGGACCCGCACCCTTGAGCTCGCCTTGCCAGCGCTGGCCCGCGGATTCGATCGTGATCCGCACGTCGCCCCATGCGGTGGCTTCGGACGCGAGCGCGATGGTCGTGCTCAGGCGTCCGGCGGCCTGAGGAACGGTCCAAGACCACTCGCCGGGGCCGAGGAGTTCGATCTCGGCGGCCGGGCCCTCGCCGCGGACGATCGGCTCGGGCTGCCAAGTGTTGCCGGTGGCGGTGCTTCCTGCGGGCGTGAAGGCGAGCGAGGCGAGGGGCGTGAGGTCTGAGCGCAGGCGAATCGCAGAGATGTTCGCGGGATCGACCGCGCCCAGCGCGGTGCCGGCGAAGGTGAGCCGCGTGGTGGTGGCTTGAGAGGAACGGGTGTTCCCGCTGGAAACGTCGGTGCTGACGTCAGTGGCGGCGACGATGGCGGCCGAGTCGAGCGGGCCGCGGAGCCAGACCATGATCGGCGCGACGTCGGCTGTGGGTTGGGCTGCGTCCTTGGAGGCGGGCGCAACGATGGCGATGGTGTCCAGGCGCAGGGCTTCGGCCTTGCCGCGGCGCTCGAGCGTGAGCTCCCCGGCGCCTGAATCGCCGCCGGAATCAATCGCCGCGATGAATCCTTCGAGGCGGTCTTTGTTGGTGAGGATGACGAGGTCGTCGCGCGCGGCGAGGGGGCCCGAAACGATGCCGGGCACGCGGGTCCAGCGGCGGACGCGCTCGATCTGAACACTGCGCACGCCCGCCGGGCCGCGCCAGGTGAGTGTCTCGCCCTGAGCCTTCACCAGCGTGCCGGGCCAGCGCTGACCGTCGGTGAGTTCGAGCAGGCCCGCCGTGCGTGCGGCCTCGTCGCCCTCGGCCCCCGGCGTGGGCTGGGCCGGGGCTTGGGCCGTGGGGGAGGACGCTGACGGCGCGATCTGGTCATCGCCGTTGATGAGTGTGCTCTCGGGCTCAACCGCGTCGGGCCGATCGGGGCGCGCGGGCTCGAAGAGGACGAGCGCGGCGCGTTCGAGTGTGCGGACGCGCGCGCGCGATTCGCGCACGCGCACCGTGCTGCCCGCGATGCCCGCGAGCGTGCCGCGGACGGGACGAAGGTCACTATCGAGCACCACGACGCGAGGCGGCGGGCTTGGACTCTGAGCGCGGGCAAGATCGGGGGCGCTCGCGGCGCTCAGCAGCGTGGCAACGAGGCTCAGGGCGGAGAGTTGGCGCATTCGTGAAGTCACTTCTGAAAGATCGGCAGATAGCGCTTGGGCATTTGCAGAACGATGAGGGCCATCGACGTGCCGTAGACCGTGCCGATGGAGTCGTCGGCCCAGCTTCCGTCCTCGCGCTGGGTTGCGAGCAGTTCGCGGCGAAGGGCGGGCCACCAGCCTGACCATTTCTCGCCGCCCGCGAGGTACATGGTCTGCACGGCGTAGTACTGGCCGTACCAGTAGTGGTTGCGCGAGGGATCGATTGTGCCGGGGAAGGCATTCTCACTGACGTACCGCAGGCCGCGGTCGATCGCGGGGTCCTGGTACAGGCCCGCGTAGAAAAGGGTGGCGACGCCCGCGGCGGAGCGGGGCCAGAGTGAGCTCGAGCCCGGGATGAGCTGGTAGGCAAAGCCGCCGTCGGGGTTCTGACACTTTTTGACGTACTCGACGGCGCGGTCGATGACGTTCTTGTCGACCTCGATGCCCGCGTTGCGTACGGCGCGGAGGGCCATGACCTGCGTGATGGTGACGCTGACGTCGGCGTCGTTGGGCACGGGGTTGTAGCGCCAGCCGCCCTCAGAGTTCTGCGTCGTCTCGATGAGGCGCGTGGCTTTGAGGATCGCCGAGTGGAGACGCGAGGAGACTTGCGATTCGCTGCCGAGGCCCTCGATGCCGCCGATCGCACCGCCGGTCATGCCGTAGACCTCGGCGAGGAAGAGCAGGCTGAAGCCGTGCCCGTACATCGGCGCCGAGGCGCCCTCGGTCGCGATCAGGCCGCTCTCGGTGACGTTCTCGAGGACGAACTTCAGCGCGCGGCCGACCTGCTCGCCGTAGGTTCCGCGGCCCGGGAGATTGCCGTCGGCCATGAGCGCGAGGCCCCCGAGGCTGGTGATCGCGACGCTGCGTCCCCAGCGGCCCTCGCCGAACGCGCCGTCGGCGGCCTGCCGGGCGGCGAGCCACGCAAGGCCTTTGCTCACGGCGGCGTCGAGCTCGGGCGTGATCTCGCCCTCGAGAGCGCGGTTCTGCGCTGAGCCGGGGACACGCGTCTCGATCTCGGGCGCGCGTGGCTGCGGCGCGGGCGTGCCAGAAGCCGCGGGAGCGGATGAGGGAGAAGCCGCGGGCGCGCCGGTGTCGGCCGGGGGCGTGACCGGCTGCATGAGCGACCGCACGATCGCGAGCGTCGCGAGCACATCGATCATGGCCTGTCTCCGGGCCTGTCTCCGGGCCTGTCTGCGGGCCTGTCTGCGGGTTTGGCCCCGGGCTCGGCTCCGGGGCTGCGCGTCGGAGGCGCCGCACCCGCGCGCAACGGATCCTCAGCCAGACGCTTGTAGTACGCCTCGGTCATCGACTGATAGAGCGTGCTGAACTTGTCCGAGAGCCCTTGCGTCAGCGCCTGACGGATGTGCTCGGGCAGGTTGCCCCAGGTTGCCGCGCTGCCAGCCTCGGGTGGCTTGGGCTCGGCGTTCTGGCCCGCGACCTCGCCCTGACCTTCGTTGCTCCGCGCCTGCGCGCTCGCCTGGGCCTGCTGCTGCTGGCTCTGCTGCTGGCCGGCCTGTTGCTGGCTTTGCTGTTGTTGGTTCTGCTGCTGCGAGCTCGAGGAGCTCGACGACTGCTGCTGCTGGTTCTGCTGCGCCTGAGCGATGAGCCGATCGAGCAGCCTCACGGCCTCTTCCTGCAACCTCAGCGTGCCCAGCCCCGCGTCGCGCGCGGAGGTCAGCCTCGCGGCGGCGTCGCTCATCACCGCGACGGCGCGCTCGAAGTCCTCGCCTTCGGACTCCTTTACGCCCAGCCGGCGCGCAAGCTCGCCGCGCCAAGGATCCTCGACAGGTTGGGCGTTGCCCTTGAGCCCGAGCAGCTCGTCGAGGCTCGGCCCCGAGGGCGCGGACGTCGGCTGCGCGGAAGGAGTCGCGGGCACCTGCGCGCGCACGACGCTTGCGTGTCCCGCGAGCCCGATCAGCAGCGCGACTGTCACCGTTTGCATCTTCACTGCGCACCTCCGGGCATCTGCGCGGGCTGTTGCTGCTGCTTGAGCTTCTCGAGGAGCTGCTTGGCGCGCTCGGCGATCTCCGCCTGATCCTGGCCCGCGAGGTCCAGCGCCGCGGCGTCGGGTGCGTCCGAAAGCTCACGCGTGCGTTCGGCGGCGTCCTGCTGGAGCATGCGGAGCATCCGCAGTTCAGCGATCGGCGGGACGAGCGAGTTCTCGCGCTGCTCCTGGCCCTGGCCGCCCTGGCCGCCCGCCTGGTTGCCGCCCTGCGCCACCTCGCGGAAGCCGTCCTCGCGCCGGCGCATCTGCGAGAGCGACTCGATCAGCGCGCTGAGCACACGGACGGTGCTGGCGATCTCGCGCTGGGCGCCCGCGTCGGCAACGCCGCGCGCGAGGGTCCGCGCGGCCGATTCGGTCGAGCGATCCAGCCGTCGGTGCGCGAGTTCGAAGACGACCGCGTCGCTCAGGCCCTCGGTGGAGCTTCGGATCTCGCTCAGCGTCGTGCGGAGCGTCGCCTGCCGATCGCCCAGCTCGCGCACGCTCTGGCGCTCGCGGCGGGAGAGTTCCTTACCCACGAGCGGGCTCACGCCGGCCTGGATCGCGCGCTGCTCGGCGAGTGCCGCGGCGTACTTCTCGCGGAGTTCCTCGAGCTTGCGCTGCTCCTGACGCTGCTGTGAGTTCTCGCGGGCCTTCTCCGCCTGAGCGAGTGCGTCGCGCAGACGCGCGAGACTGTCGCGTTCAGCGCGCAGGGCCTCGAGCGCGTCGGCAGGTTCGGCGCGGAGCGCGCCGATCGCCTGACCCATGAACGCCGAGGCTGAGTCCAGCGCGTCGGCCACGCCCGCCAGCGCCGGCTCGCTCCGGCCCTGTTCGCTCGCCTGGTCCTTGGTCGCGAGCGCATCGCGCTGAAGCGCGGTCATGCTTTCGGCCCGCGGCGCGAGATCCTCGGGCCCCGCCGCAAGCTGCTCGACCTCTCGCTCCTGACGCTGCACCAGCTCGCGCACACGCCCGACCAGCTCCGCGGCGAGCCGCCTCAGCGCCTCGTCGCGACGCTGCTCGGTGCGGTCGAGGTCGCGCAGCATCTGCTCGAGTGTCTGCTGCGCCTGCTCCTGCGAGCGCTCGGCCTGACCGGTCTGATTACGGGCGATCTGCTCGGCCGCGGCGCGCTGACTCTCGCCCAGACGCTCTTGACGCGCACGCTCCGCCGCTTCGCGCAGCGAGCGCGACTGGCCCGGGTCGTTCTGTCGCAGCGCTTCGGCCCGGCGCTCGGCGTCCTCGATCGCGCCCGCCGCACGAGCCGAGAGCTCGCGCTGTTCCTCGGCCAGCCGCTCGAGCTTGGTGAGCTGTTCCGGGCTCAGTTCCTGAGCGCTCTTTCCCGCGGCCTCTCGGGAGAGCTCCTGCGTGCGCTCGCGCACCGAGCGCTGATCGTCGAGCAGCCTTTCGATCGACCGCCGCGCGGCCCAGCCGTCGCGCCCGCGGTCGAGAAGTTCGGCAAGTCGGTCGGCGGCGTCGCGCACCTCGCGCTGGTCGGGCTCGGCGTCGGCGGGTGCGTCGGGCTTGCCCGAGCGGAGGGTGTCGGTCGCGCGCTGTGAAGCTTGCGCTGCGCGGGAGGCTTGCTCGCGCGCCTCGCGGAGCAGGCCGTCGATCGTGCGGTCGGCGGGGTCGTTCTGCTCGACGCGGCGGGCGAGATTCTCGAGCAGGTCCTTGGGCGGAGCGAGACGCTCGGTGAGGCGTTCCTGCGCATCGCCCGCGGCGGGCGCGTCGCCCGTCTCGCGCAGGCGCTGCTGCACGCTGGCCTGTTCCTGGCTCGCGCGGATGGCCGCGGCGCGCACGGCCTGCAGTTCGGCCTGCAACTGCTCAGCGAACTGGCTCTCGCTGATCACGCGCAGGCGCCGGATCGCCGACCGTGCCGGGTCGCGCTGCGCGAGGCCCCGCTGCCCGAGCACGTCCTGCACCACGACGCTCACTCGCAGCTCGTCGCCGGGTTCAAAGTTCTTGCCCGCGCGCGCGCCGAGCTCCGCGAGGTCGACCGTCAGCTCCTCGCGTGTCCGGCGCGGTTCCTGAGGCGTGGACTCGGACAGAATCAGCCGCGCGCCGGAGGCTTCGGCGGTGCGGCCTTCGCTCGTGCGGTCGGCGCGGGCGGGCTCGGCCTCGACGCGCGTCCACGCGAGCGCGACATCGTCCCGGCCCTCGATCACCACCCTCGCCCGCGCGGTTGGTAGCACCGTCTCGTCCCGCCCGGGCTCAATCACGCTCGCCAAGGGCGGCTCGTCGGCGACGACATCGACCGCGATCGTCACGGGCTCGGCGCTCGCAAGCCCGAACTCATCGCTCAGCGTCAGGCCCGCGCGCAGCGGGCGCGTCGCGGTGAAGCCGATCGTCCAGCGCGAGGCCTGCCACGAGAGCTCGGGCCGGCCTTCGAGCACGATGGCCGCGGCCTCGGATGAGCCCAGCAGCGAGGCGAGGAACGCGGGGTGCTCGAGCGCGCTCGTCGGCGCGGGCAGCGGCTTGTTGTGGTCGATGGTCAGTGTCACGCGCGAGCCGGCGAGCACGGGCCCCACGCGCGGAAGCGCAGCCTGCGCACCGCTACCCCGGAGCTCCGAAGCGACGTCACCCGTGACGAACCCATCCATCGCGCCTGCGACGGCGCGGGCGTACTCGGGCGCGTCGATGCGCGCGGAGAGAATCACCGCGCGGGGGGGCTCGACCAGCGGCAGCGTGCGCGTCTCGGTGCGATCGTCGCTCGTCGCGAGCCAGTACTCGAGCCGGAGTCCGGGCGCGGCAGCGATCGCGGAGGTTTCGATCAGCCGCTCGTAGAGCTCGCCCGGGCCACGCTCGGTCGGCACGGTCGAACGCTGGGGCGTCAGGCGCACGCGCGCCCAGTCGGGCGAGGCCTGATCTGACACGACGCGGTACCACAGGTCCACGTCCGCGGCATGGGGCGCCGCGTCTGAGCGCGTCAGCCCCGCACGCAGCGCCAGCGACTGACCCAGAGGCCTCGGCCCCTCGGGCGTGAGATCGATGACGCTCGTGCGCTGGGGCCAGCGGGCGTCGGTCCAGGGCGTGAGCACACGCGCAAGGCCCAGGCGCGAGTACTCGGGCGCAAGCAGGACAATGCTGCCCACGAGCGCACCCACGGCGGCTAGGCGCGCGAGCGCGGTCCATGTCGCGCGGGTGCGGACGAGCATCGCGCTGGGCCTGAGTGTGCCGAAGCGCTCGAGCGCGCGCTGACCCACGAGCCGCGCGAGGTCGGCGGTGACGGGTGAGGCGGTCGCGGAGGATTCGAGCTCGATCGCCGAGGCAAGCAGGCCCGGGAGCCCGGCGGCCTTGCCCTCGGGGTGTTCTTCGAGGCGCAGGGCCAGGCGCGTGAGGCTCGGCGCGAAGGCGTAGACGCGGCGCACGGCGCGCCAGAGCGCAAGCCCCAGCCATGCCGCGCCCGCGAGGAGCAGGATCAATCGCAGCGGCTCGGGCAGGCGCAGGAGATAGTCCGCGAGCGCCGCGGAAAGCAGAAGAATGAGCCCGAGCGCCGAACCGCGCCCCAGCGCCTGCACCAGCAGGTGCGCGCGCGCCCGTCGGCGGACGCCGCGCAGCGCCGAACGCACGCCGGGCAGGTCGTTTCGCGCCGGTGTCGTGGGTTGGGCAGAGCTTGGTTCGGGCCGATCGGTCATGCGTTCGTCAGAGGTTCGGACTCGGTATCAGACGTTCTGGTTCGGCGTGTTCCACAAAGATTCGTCCATCGGTCGTCGGCGGATCAGAGCGAGGCCTCACGAGAGTCGGAGCAATCGGCGCCCGACCCATTCGAGCGTGAGCAGCGTCAGCAGCAGCGCGAGCGCCACGGGACGGTCCCAGAGCGTGCTCACGATCGGCGCGCCCAGGATCCGCACCTCGCGGTTGGGCAATTTCTCGGGCAGGGTGGAGAGTTGGTCGGGCGCGACCACCGCGCCTCCCGTGAGTTCAGCGAGCGCGCGCAGCGCGGGCCAATCCGTCTCGGGCGCGCGCAGTTCATCGTCCGGGAGCGTGACCGTCAGGCGCGCGGAGAGGTCCAGCCCCGCCAGCAGCGCGTCCGCCGGGCTGAGCGTGTACGTGCCCGGCGCGGGCGCGGTCAGCTCGGCGAGGTACCGCGTCGGATCGGCCTCGTCAGGGCGGAGCGTGACGCGCGCGAGCTCGCGGGCGTTCTTCTCGTCGCTGGTCAGGCGCAGGGTGAGTGATGCGGCGCGGGCGCGCGCGAGCGATTCATCGAGAAGCCTGAGCGCGACGCGGACGGTCGAGCCCGAGGCCGCGCGATCGGGCGAGAGCTCAAGCGACGCCGCCCGGCCCGCGCGAGCGAGGCTCTCGCGCGCGAGCATCCGCAGGATGGGCAGGTAAAAGCGCTCGGGGAGCGTCTCGCCCCGCGCGTAGCGCCAGCGCCAGATCTCGTCGGTTGCGAGGTACGCGACGCGACCGGCGCCATAGCGCATGAGCATCGCCAGGGGCGCGCGGGCGACGTCAGTACCTCGCGCGGGCGAGGCCCAGAGCAGGACTTCCGCGGTGGGCTTGAGCGAACTGGCCGTCCAGCGCTGCGCCCAGGCCAGACGCGACCAGCCGACGGCGGGGTCAGAGAGTTCCTTGGGCCAGGGCGCGCCGGCGGATTCGTCGGCAAGCCTCATCAGCCCGAGCCGATCGGCGGCGGGGCCGGGCGAGGCGAGCACGGGCTCGCCCCACGTGCGGACCGTCGCGGGCTCGCTGCCGTCGGACGCCGAGAGCGCGACGGGGAGCAGATCGGCCAGCGTGGAACCGGCCCACGCGGCGGGCATGGAGGTGGGCCCCGCGATGAGCATGAGCCCCGCGCCGCGTGAGGAGATGTGCTCGCGCAGCCCGGCGAGCTGCTCCGGGCTGAAGAGCGAGGCGCGGACATCGCCCAGCACGATCACATCGAAGGGCTTCCACTGTTCGGGCGTGGTCGGCACGGAAGCGATCGGGTCGGTGCCTTCCTGAAGGAACTTCTTCTCGGGGCTGAGCAGCAGCGCGGAGGAGCGGATCGACTTTTCGCGCACGAGCAGGTTCTTGAGATAGCGATACTCCCAGCGCGGGTAGCCGTCGATATAGAGGATGCGGAGGGTCTGATCGACGAGCCTCACGCGGTGCTCGAGGGCTTGACCAGGACCGGGGCCGACGCCTGAACCGTTCGCGCCGTTTCCGGTGCCGGCCAGCCGAACTTCCCACGTGGCTTGTTCGCTGGGCTTGTCGGGGCGGGTGAGGAGCGTGACCGAAGCGGTGCCGTCGGGTCCGGGCTCAACGCGGCGACGGTCGAGCACGAGGCCCGTGGCGCGGTCGACGAGCTCGATCTCCTGCGGGCCCGAAAGGTCCTGCACGCGCGCGGTGACGGGCACGAGGTCGTCGACGAACGCGAGCCCCGGCGCGTCGAGCGAAGCGAGCGAGGCCAAGCGGCGCGTGGACTCTGAGCCCAATGGCACGACGAAGACGGGCACCTGGCGCGCGAGCAGCGCGCGGAGGCTGGCGCGATCGGGCACGTCAGCGGACCGGCCGTCGGAGAAGAGGATGATGCCCGCGAGCGGCGCGCCAGCCGTTCGGCGGTCGGCGTCGCGGAGGGCCTGCGCGATCGCGGTGCGCGGGCCGAGCGGGTCGGCGGAGAGATCGGGCACGCCCGCGAAGGCCGGCAGGTCGCGCGCGGAGGCGTCGAAGGCGAGCCACGCGAGCCGACGATCGCGGTCGAGCTCGGCGAACGAGCGCGCGGCGCCCTCGATCGCGCGCTGCGCCTGCGCGGCACGCGTCGCTTGCTCGGGCGCATCGGGGATCGACATCGAGAGCGAGCGGTCGATCAGGCCCACGACCCAATCGCGCTCGACGCTCTCGGGCTGAAACACCAGCTTGGGCCCCGCGGCCAGCAGCAGGAAGAGCAGGATGCTCGCCGCGCGGAGTGTTCCGAGCGCGAGTCGCGCGACGCGTGAGCCGCGGACATGCCTGTACGAGAACTCCGCCGCAAGAAACACCGCGAGCGCGATCAGCACCCAGGCCCACGCGGGGAGCGCGAGCGTCCAGTCGAGCCGGACGCCCTCGGCGCCCAGTCGCAGCTCGTCGAGGCCCAGGAGTTTGTCCAGGAACGCGTTCACGCGGCCCCCACTCCAGCCCCCGGCCCCGGCCTCGCGGAGGTTTCGGCGTGCGAGAAGCGCCGCGCGAGGATCATCTCGACCCCCGCGAGCAGCGCCGCGGCGAGCAGCAGCCAAGGCGCGATGCCCGGCGGCGCGGTGGACGTATCGGCGGCGCGCGTGTCTGTGCTTCCGCCCGCGCCGGTGCTCGCGTTGGCCCGCGCCTGTCGGCTCGCCTGCGCGAGGCTTTCACGCGCGGTGACTGGTTCGACCGCGAACGCGCGCGCAAGCCATGCCTGCGCTCCCGGCACCGGGTCAATCAGGCCCGCGCCCGGCGCGACCGAGGCCAGCCCGCGCACGCGCTCGCCCGCGATTCCGGTTTCGACAAGCTGCCAGAGCGAACGATGGCGCACCAGCGCGGGGGGCGAGATGGACTCGGGCTCGAGGCTCGCGCGTGCAGCGTCCTCGCCGCCGGGCCATGCGAGCTTGCGCAGGCGTGCGCCCGCGGGCAGGTCCATCGGCGCGCCTGCGATGAGCGAGATCGGCGCTGACGCCTGGCCCACGCCCTGGCGCACGAGCTCCTGCATCAGCGGCACCATCAGAGGCCGGGCGGGAAGGTCGGACCACGCAAGGTCGGGGGGCGCGGCCAAGAGCACGATGAGCCCCCGATCGCCCTTGCCGCGCGACGCGAGCACGAACGGCTGACCGTCGGCGAGCGAGAGAATCGCGGGCCCGCGCTCGGTCGCGCGGATGGGCAGCACGCGCCGGACACGCACAGGGCGCGCAAGCTCCGCCAGCTCGGGGCCCAGCGTCGCGAGAAGGGTCGTGTTGGTGGTGGTGGGGGTGATGGGGGTGGTCGCGAGCGCGAGGCCGGGCCCCTCGCCCCCGGTGCCGGCAAGGTCGATCGGATCGCGCGGGAGTGTCCAGTCCGCGCCCAGCGCCGCGAGACGATCCGTCCAGAGCTGCGCGCCCGCGGAGGTTGAGGGCATCAGCAGCAAGAGCCCGCCCCGATCCAGCAGTTCAGCCAGGCGCGCCCAGCCCGCGTCGTCGAGCGATTCGGGGCTGGCGACCAGCGCGGCGTCGAACTCGGCGAGACTCCGTGCGGCGCTGCCCGCGAACGCCCGCGCAGGGTCCAGCGCGGTGACCTTCAGGTCAGGCGCGTTCGAGCGCACGGGCGCGAGGGCAAGCTCGAGCCAATCGGCGGGCCCGAGGCGTTCGATCGCCGAAGCTCCCGGCCTGCCCCGCGCCGAGGGCGAGGCGAGCAGCGCCAGGTCCAGCCGATCGCGCGCGGTGAGCACCCGCACGGCCTCGTTGTCGCCCTCGATCGCGTCGGCGTCGATCCGCACGCGAACAAACGTGTCGCGAAGCGCCAGCCTCGATTCGCTGCCGCTCGTTGCCTCTGCGGCGGAGCTCGACGCAACGTCGAGCACGGCCTGCGCTTCGCGCTGCGCGGGCGCCCACGTCACGCTCGCGCTCGACTCTGGCCCCGCGGGGCCTGCGGGCGTCCAGAGCTGGGCACGGACTTCGGTCCGGCCCGGCCCGGCGAGGTTGCCCGAGCGCGCGAGCGTCACGCGCACGCCCGACGAGGCGCCCTTGCCCACCAGCACCGCGCGCGTCGGCTCGACTGATGCGAGGCTCACGTTCGTCGCGGGGGTGCCCTCGACTGAGTCCGCGACGATCAGCACGGGCGCGGGGGTTGAGGCGCTGGCGGTCGTCGGCACCAGTGACGCGAGTGGGCGCGAAACGTCGGCCTGCGCGGCGAGAAGATCGCCCAGATACACGATCTGCGGCTGGGCGCCGTCGCCCGGCGACGCCAGCAGCGCGCTGAGCCGCTCGAAGGCCGCGTGGAGGTCCGCCGGCGCGTCGGTGGGCGTGAGCGCCGCAACGGCCGAGGCGACCGAGGCGATCTGCGAGGTGGGCGTCGCGATCGAGGCCTCGGCCCAGACTCCCCGGCCCGAGAGCGCGAGCAGCGCGGCCTTGTCGCCCCGCGAGGCATCGAGCGACGACAGAAGCTCGCGCGCCTGCGCCTGTTGCTCGGCCAGCCGCGTGGGCCCCGACGTTCCGGCGCCTGACCCGGGGCGCGACGACGCGATCGACGCGTCGATCACGAGGTAGACCGTCCGCGGGCCCGAGGCGGGCAGCGCCGAGCGATCACCGAGCAAGGGCCGGCCCAGCGCGAGGGCCAGCAGCGCAAGGACGAGGCAGCGCGCTGCGAGCAGCAGAAGCTGTTCGAGCCGAAGCCGCTTGCGCTGAGACTTGAGGGCCTGCTCGAGGAAGCGCATCGCGGCCCAGCGCACGGGCTGACGCCGACGGCGCATGAGGATGTGGATGAGGATCGGGATGAGCACCGCGCCCAGCCCCACGGCCAGCAGCGCCGGATGGAGAAACGACATCAGCCGCCCCTCCTCATCGACGCGTTGCGCCGGGTCACGAACGCCGCGAGCGCCGGACCCAGCCAGTCGTGCGTGCACAAACGATGAAAGTCAAAGCCGAAGGCGACCAGCGACGCGCGGAGCTTCTCTTCGTGCTCACGCAGCGCGGCCAGATACGCGCCCCGGAGCGCACGGGGGTCGATCTTCACGCGCGCCTCGCCCTCGAGGCCTTCGAAGGGCGCGGGCTCGTCAAAGTCGAACTCGATCTCCGCGCGGTCGAGCACCTGGAACGCGATCAGGTCGTGCCGGGCGTGGCGCACGCGCGCGAGCGTCGCGCGCACCGCGTCCAGATCCGTGAGAAAGTCGCTGACGACCGCGAGCATGCAACGGTTGGTGAGGGTCGCGAGGGTCTGGTCGATCGCGCGGGGGAAGTCGGTCGCGGCGCCCACGGGGTGGACCGAGAGGTTTTCGACGATCGGGCGCCAGGCCGCGCGGGCGCTCGAGCGCTTGACCATCGACAGGACTTTGTCGGCGAAGACGACGAGCCCGACGCGGTCGGACTGGCGGAGCGTGATGTACGCGAGCGCCGCGGCGAGCGCGGTCGCGTGGTCGAACTTCGACCAGTGTTTGCGCCCGGTGGGCCCGGCAGAGACGCCCAGGCCCGAGGCGTCCTCGAACGAGCGCGAGCCATAGTCCATCGAGCCCGAGGCATCGACGAGGATGACCAGGTCGAGGTTGGTCTCCTGCTGGTGCTGCTTGAGCTGCAGCTTGTCGCTCCGGCCGAAGACTTTCCAGTCCAGGTGCCGGAGGTCATCCCCCGCGGCATAGGGCCGGTGCTGGGCGAACTCGACGGAGAGTCCTTGGTAGGGCGAGCGGTGCTGGCCCGACGAGAAACCCTCGACGATCATCTTGGCGCGGAGCTCGAAGGTGGAGAGCCGCGCAAGCGTCTGCGGATGGAGATAGAGCGACGCGTCCGCGCCCTTGGCCTGCGTCATCGATGGCCCTGCGGCTCCGTCCAACGCCATGATCCTTACTGTACGTGATTCGGCGGCTGTCCGGGGGCGCGGGCGGGGGGTTCTCGGTCTGGCGAGGGCCAGAATCGGGTATCGTGAGGCGCGAAGTTGCTCAGCCCGGGTCGGAATGGCCGCGTCCGGTCTTTATTCAGGGGTGAGCGCGCGGCGCGTGGGGCGTTTCAGGTTCGCGGTGGCGGTCGGCAACGATGACGCAGGATCACTTCCCACAGACCCAGTACACGCGGATCGACGGGCTCCTCGCCCTCGGCGAAAGCGGGCGCGGACAGCTCAACTCGCTCCTCATGTCGCTCTACGGCGAGCCGCTCAAGGTCTATTTCCTCGGCTCCAGCGCCCGCGCGCTCGGCGAGCCCGATGAAATCGTCCACGGCTTCCTCGCCGACCGGCTCGGACGGGGTGAGTACATCGCCCAGTGGCGCTCCAGCGGCCTGCAGCTCCGCCGATGGCTCATGAACGGGCTCTGCCTCTACCTGCGCGAGCTTCAGAAGCGCGAGCGTCGGCGCCAGGGGCGCGAGCTCAACGACGACGCGCTGACGTTCTCGGGCGACCCCGAGCGCGAGGCCGACCGGGCGTACGTCGTCGCGGTCGTGCAGGAGGCCGTGAGGCGCGCGGGGGAAGACTGCGAGGCGCGGGGGCTGGGCCGACACTGGCACGCCTTTCGCCGAAGGTACTACGACGGGCTCAGCGCGCGCGAAGTTGGCGCCGAGATCGGCTGCACGCCCGAAGAGGCCGACGTGATGGTGCGCAGCGCCAAGCGCCGGTTCCGTGCGGCGCTCACCGACCTGCTCGCGATCGACGCCCAGGCCGACGGCTCCAGCCCGGGCAAAGGCCCCGGCAGCACGGGCGGCGCAGACCTCGACGGCACCATCCGCGAGCTGCTCGAAGCGCTGGGAACATGAGAAGAACAGCACAGCGGGAACGTGGGGATGGTGGGACCGGTGGGGAAGTCGTGGGGATGGTGGGAAAGTGGTGGGGAAACTGGGCGACGCGGAGGTTTGAGGCATGAACGAGCATCCGAATCCGAATCCTGTGCCCAAGACGCCTTCGTCGCTCTATTCGCCCCCGACGATGCTGGGCGACTGGACCGCGCCCTTCTCGCGCGAGGCCGCGAGCCGGCTGCTCTCGATCGGCCTGGCGGCAGAGCGTCGGCCCGTGGAGGCGCTGATCGATGCGCTCGAGGACGGCGAGCCCGACGTGGTGCTCCGGCGTCTGCTCGCGCAGGTCAAGGTGCAGGGCCCCGCGGGCGCGGTGGATGTCGCCCGCGCCGTGCTCAGCGAAGCGCCCGCGCTCGACGAGCTCAAGCTCATCAAGGAAGCGGGCAAGAAGTCGGCCTCCGAGCCCGGCGCGAACGGCACGAGCCCGGCGCGCCTCGCGGGGCTGGCGGCATACTTCCTGTCCCTGGCCGCGGCTCTGGCCAAGCACGGCAAGCTCATCAGCGGGCAGACGCGCGATCAGGTCGATGAGGCGCTGCTCGAGCTCGGATCGGCGCTGACCGATCAGTGGCGCAACCTGATCCTCGCCGCCGTGCGCGCCGGAAAGTAATCGCTCAAAAGCGCTTATGCGCCGCGCGGCCTTCGGGGTCCTTGAAGCCCAGGATCATCCGCGCCAGCGTCACGTCCCCCGGCAGCGTGACCTTCAGATTCCGCGCATCGCCCTCGACGACCACGACCGTCTCGCCCAGGCGCTCGACCAGCCCCGCGTCGTCGGTGCTTGAAAGGTCCTTCTGCGCATACGCCCGGCGAAGCAGATCGGCCTTGAACACCTGGGGCGTCTGCACCGCGACCAGTCCTGCGCGGTCGAGCGTCGCTGTCACGCGCCGCTGGGTGCCCGCGTTGGGGTCGGCAACACCCAGAATGTCCGCGACGGCGTCGCGCGCGCCCGCGCCGGCCTCGAAGTCCTCCACGCGCTTGAGCGTGTCGCCCACCGCGACCGCGGGGATCACCGCATCAAACCGTTCGGCCGCCTTGAACACCCGCTCGATCAGGTCCGCGGGCGTGCAGGGCCGGGCCGCGTCGTGCACGGCAATGTGCGTCGCCTCCGCCGGCACGTGCGCCAGCGCTGCCGCGACCGTCTCGTAGCGGTGGGTCTTCCCGCCCTGACAGATCTTCACGCCCAGCAGCCCCAGCCGATCAGCATGGCGCAGCTTGAACTCGGCGAAGGCCTGCGCTTCGTGGGGGCCCGCGACGATGATCGTTGAAACGCGATCGTCCTGATGGAACAGCTCCACCGTGCGCTGAAGCACGGGCCGACCGCCCAGATCCTCATCGAGCTTGGAGCGCGGGACGGCCAGCGACTGCGAAAACCGCGTCGAGCTGCCCGCGGCCGGGATGATCACCGCCAGATTCATGCCGGCAGCGTACGCGGGGCGCGCCCAGCCTCGCCCGCGCGACCTCGCCCGCCCGACCTCGCTTGCCCACCCGCGGCGCCCCTTCTATGTTCCGCGCATGCTGAGCTTCACCTCCGTCTTCACGCTGGCCCAGACCGAGAACTCCCTCCCGCCCCCGCCCATCACCTCGCCCGTCGACGCCCTGCACAGCGCCTGGAAGCCTCTGCAGGACCTGACGATCCGCACGCAGGATTGGCTCGTGACCCGCGGGCCCGGCGTGCTCATTGCGCTGCTGGGCATAGTTCTGGCGTTCATGATCGCCGGGTGGATCCGCCGGCTCATCATCAAGGGCTGCACCCGCGCGGGGATGGAGATCACGCTGGGCAAGTTCTTCGGGAACCTGGCCAAGTGGGGCATCATCATCTTCTCGTTTGTGACGCTCGCGGGGACGGTGGGCATCAGCACGACGGGCTTTGCCGCGCTGATCGGCGCCGCGGGCCTCGCGATCGGCCTCGCGCTGCAGGGCAATCTGGGCAACCTCGCGGCCGGGGTGTTGCTGCTGGTCTTCAGGCCCTTCAAGATCGGCGACTCGGTCATCGTCGCGGGTCAGTCGGGTGTCGTCGACGGCATCGATCTCTTCACGACCAACCTCGACACGGGCGACAACCGCCGGATCATCATTCCGAACAACGCGATCTTCAGCGGCGTGATCGAGAACCAGTCCCATCACCGCACGCGCCGGGTGATCGTCACCGTGCCGGTGTTCGCGGGCGCGCCCGAGCCGGTCGTGCGCGAGGTGCTGACCCGCGCGGCCGAGAAGCTCGCGCGCCATCCGGGCGCCGCGCCCGAGCCCGCGCCCGCGGTCGCGCTCGCCGAGATCGCGCCCACGTACTCGTGGACGATCGCGGTGACCGCGCGGACGCCCGAGTTCGCCGCGGTGCGTGAGGCGCTGCTGGTCGAGCTCAAGTCGGCGCTGGCCGACCCGCGCTTCGCCTCGCCCGCGCCGATGCAGAACCTGTACATCAAGGAAGTTCCCGCGCGCGCCTGACCGGGGCCGCGGCATAGACACGTCGAACCTCCAGCGGCCCGCGTGCGTACGATGGGGCGATCTTTGACAATCGGGGCCGACTGGAATCGACCGGGCAGAGCCGACTGGAACGCGGCGCGTCCAAGAGCATGCCGGCTTGGTAAAAAGCATGCACCATTTGTCTGGCGAGCGTAACTACGCTCTCGCAGCCTAATACTGGCTGCGTCATCCGCTCTCGACGCCCTGTAGAGGGCGGATGAACGACACAGGGCTGGTCGCGGCTCGGCGCCTCCGGGTGCCGCGACGAGAGAACACCGGGAGCTGGGTCCGCACGAACGCCGCCGAGGACGGTTGGGCGGACCGAGATCAAACCCTCGGATACACGCGTAGATGCCTCCAGGAGACTGTCACGGGACGGGGGTTCAATTCCCCCCGGCTCCATTTTCACGTATCGCACACGCCGATCAACACGATCGCCTCAGCCCGCGCGTACCAACTCTTCGGAGGAGGCAGCGCGCGGGCCGGGGTCGCGGTGCGCGCGGACCGTTGACTTTCAGCCCGGACTTCCCCCCACACCCCCCGAACGAAGGAGTGGAACCCACCGTGCGGCTTCGGCGTCTTATGCTCTACCTGCCGCGGGGTTCCGCGGCCGCACTCCTGGAGGCCTCCATGACCGCTCGTCGCACTCATCGTTCCGCCCTCGCGCTTGTGATTCTGTCCGGTCTGGCTCAGGCCGCGCTGGCGCAGGGCACCGCGCCCGCGCCGGGCACGCCGGCGAAGGCGACGCCGAAGATCGAAGCCCCCGGCAAGCAGCCGACCAAGGCGCCCGCCAAGGCCGACCAGCCGCAGGATCTGATCGACGCGCAGGCTCAGGCGGTGCTCGACGGCGCGCGCGACGCCGCCCGCACGCTCAAGGGCCTCGCCTACACCGCCACGCTGCAGGGCCCCGGGTCTGGCTCCAAGGGCAAGTCGACGCTCAACGTCGTGATCCAGAAGGCCGACTCGGGCGACTGGATGCTCGCCGTCAAGGGCACCGCGCAGGGCGAGAAGGGCCCGAGCAACGTGCACGTCACGTTCGACGGCACGACGCTCATGGCGCTGCGCGAGTCCGACAAGGTCGTTCTCGAGCGCAAGGCGACGGGCCTGAGCGAGGCCGAGGCGTTCTTCGGGCGCCAGGGCGTGAAGCAGGCCGTGGCGTTCTCGCTGCTGGGCAAGGATCCGCTCGCGCTGCCCGCGGGCGCGAAGGTGCGTCACGAGCGCACGCAGAAGATCGAGGGCGTCGATTGCGATGTGCTGCTGGTCGAAACGGCCGAGGAAACCCAGCGCTGGTTCTTCGGGCGTGAGGACAAGCTTCCGCGCCAGATCTTCGCGATGGCCCGTGGCGCGTCGGGCGCCGGTCTCAACCGAACGATCACGTTCTCCGAGGTCAAGAAAGACGAGCTCTTCTCGGCCGACACGTTCAGCGTGAAGCTGCCCGCGGGCTTTGCCAGCCAGCCCGAGAAGTCGCCCGTCGCGCAGGCGCCCAGCGCCCCCGGCGCGAACACGCCCGCGCCCGGCGCCGGCAGCGACAATCCGGCCTTCCGCGTGGCGCAGGGGCTTCTGCCCGTTGGCACGGCCGCGCCCGCGTGGACGCTCAAGGACGACGCGGGCAACACCGTGAACTTGTCGGACTTCAAGGGCAAGGTGGTGTTCATGGACTTCTGGGGCACGTGGTGCCCGCCGTGCCGCGCGGCCATGCCCAAGACCCAGCGCCTGCACGAGCGCTTCAAGGATCAGGACGTGGTCGTCCTGGGCATGAACTTTGAGCGCGACCCCAAGGCCAACCCGCGCAAGTTCATGGACGACAACAAGTACACCTTCGGCCTGATCCTCAAGGGCGAGACGATCGCGTCCAAGTACCGCGTACGCGGCTGGCCGACGTTCTACGTCATCGACCGCGAGGGCAAGGTCGTCTTCGGCGAGGTCGGATACGACCCGAGCCACGAGAAGGACTTCATCGCGGCGATCGAGGCCGCGCTGGCGAAGAAGTAACGCTCAGGATTCTCAGCCGTTCCCGTTGGGAGCACACGCACCCCCGGCACGCACGCGTCGGGGGTGTTTTCTTTGGGTTCCGAAGCCTTCGAGCGGGCCTTCCCCGGCCCGCACCCCCCAAAAAGTCCGCGCAGAAGGGTGGCATCGTCTGTTCCGTGTGGCACATTTCCTCTGCCGCGCCACGCGCACGGCCATGCCCAGCCCACGGGAGGGTCACCCCGCGGGCGCACCGATGGCTTTCCGGCCGGAGGGGGCGTGCTGAGGTCTGTCGCGATCGGTCATCGAGGGTCAACGGGAACATCTCGTTCGATGAGCATCGCGGCGGACCCTTTTTGTACACCGCCGGTACTCTCTCCCCGGCGGTGGGAGGTCTGGGTTATGTCGAAGGTTGCTGAATGGGTTCGTTGGGGCTTCCTGGCGGTGGTTCTCGGCGTGGGCAAGCCGTTCGACGGCATGGTCGCGACCGAAGAGTAATCCGCTCTGCCCGCCCGGCCCGTGCCGCGGCTTACCAAACACACGCGTTCACCCGCGCGACCGCCGTGCGGGTGATCGCTGCTTTTGGAGCGTCCCGCGGTGGACGCGTCACGTTCGGCCCTTCAGTCTCAAACCTTCACGCGGGGCCGGATGGTCCCGAGCCCGCCGTCGGCGCCGAAGACCTGGCCGGTGATCCAGCCGGCGTCCTTGCCGAGCAGGAACGCAACAAGGCCCGCGACGTCATCGGGTTCGCCGATGCGCCCCATCGCGTGCATCGCGACCGACGCCTTGAGCGCCATCTCGTTACCGACGATGCCCGCGGACATCTCTGACCGAACAAGCCCGGGCGCGACGGCATTCACGCGGATCTGCCCCGCGTACGTCGCGGCGGCCGAAAGTGTCAGGCCCAGCACGCCGCCCTTGGCCGCGGCGATTGCTTCGTGATTGGGCAGGCCCGTGCGCGCCGCGGCGGTCGCCATCAGCACCACGCTGCCGCCCCCGGACCGCATCGCTCGGGCGCTGCCGCGGACCGTCGCGAACGCCGACCAGAGGTTCAGGCGCAGGGTCTGCTCCAGCTCAGCGTCAGTGGTGCTCGCGGCGGGCTTGAGGAGGATCGAGCCGACGAGATTTGCGACGCCGTCGAGCTTGCCGAACTCCTGCGCGGACTGCGCGATGAAGAGCTCGACGTCTTCGGTGCGGGTCGCGTCGATCGTCTGCGTGCGGACGCGGGTACCCAGCGCCGAGAGTTCGGAGGCGAGGGCCTCGAGCTTCGCGGGCGTGCGCGACGCGATCGCGATGGCCGCGGCGCCCTCGCGCGCGAGGCGCAGACACGTTGCGCGCCCGATGCCACCGGTCGCGCCCAGGATCGCCAGGTTCAGCCCGTCTGCCATGCCCATCGCAAGCCCCTCACGCCATGCCCTTCAAACACCCGTGCCCGTCCGACCGATTCGAACGGGGCGGAGAGTGTTCGGCCTTGGCCACGGGCCGGATTCGCCGCCAACGCCTGCGACCTCAGCGGGAGACTTCGCCGAAGTCGCGCCATGCGCCCCCGACGCCCATCTCCCACGCGAGGGCCTGCGCGAGTGTGGGCGTCAGGAACGAGAACCCGGCGCCCGTGAGGCGCGTGGGCTCGACGCGCGATCCGCGGAGCAGCACCTCGCGCGCGATCTCGCCGAACGCCAGGCCCGCGAGGCCTTCGGGCACGGCCAGCACGCTCCAGCGGCCGAGCGCGGTCGCGAGGCCCTGCGCGAACTCGTGCTGCATCACGGGCTCGGGCGCGCTCACGTTCACCGGCCCGGCCAGCGCCGGAGAGTGCAAAGCATGGTGCAGCGCGCCGATGCAGTCGTCCAGGCCAATCCACGACACATACTGCGTGCCCGAGCCCAGGCGCGCCGAGAGCCCAAGCCGCGTGGGCAGAATCAGCTTGGCCAGCGCGCCCCCGGAGGGTGAGAGCACCATGCCGATGCGGGCCTTGACGACGCGTACGCCGGCCTCTTCGGCGGGGCGCGCCGCTTCTTCCCAGTCGCGCGAGACCTCCGCCAAGAAACCGGTGCCCAGCGTCATCGACTCATCGCACGACTCGTTGCCCCGGTGCCCGTAGTAGCCGATGCCCGAGGCGAGGATCATCGTCGCGGGCGGCTGCTTCATGCGCGCCAGCGCCGACGCGACCAGCCGTGTGCCCTCGACGCGCGAATCGCGGATGAGCTTCTTGTAGCTCTCGCTCCAGCGCTGGCCCGCAACGGGCGCGCCCGCGAGATGCACGACGGCATCGACGCCCTCGAGCGCGCGCTCGTCGATGAACTTGCGCTCCCAGTCCCACGCGATGCCCTCGGGCTGGGGCGTGCCCGCGCGGACCATCGGCACGACGGTGTGCCCACCGGTGGTGAGGAACGAGGCCAGCGCCGAACCGATCTGACCCGAGACGCCGCTGATCGCCACGCGCAGGCGGGGTCGGTCGGCGAACGCGGCATGCCGCGCGAGGTCTTGGGCCGTGCGCAGGTGCCTCCACCAGAACATCCGCCGGAGCGTCGCGCGCGCGAGCGAGAACCCGGCCTCGCCGACTGCGCCCAGCGGCAGGGCAAACTCGATGTCGTCCTCGAGGCACGCGCGCCCCTCGCGCGACGTCATGAACTTGTGCCGATGCTTCCACGACGCGAACGGCCCGCGCTCCTGCACGTCGTTGAACTCACTCCCCGCAACGCACGGCCCGTGGCGCGCGACCCAGCGCATCCACACCGGGCCCTGGCGTACGCCAAACTCCAGCCGCGCGCCCTCGCCGATCGCCGAGGGGCCCGCGCCCGGGACCGCCTCGCCGCCCATCTCGCGCGAGAAGACCCGCATCCGCTCCCACGGCGGCATGAGCCGCTCGAACGCGCCCGGCGCCGCGTGCCAGGCGAACGCCGATGCCGCGCTCACGCCCTCGGGGAGCGTGGTGCGGAACACGGCCTTGTGCGTGCGAGCCTTCAGTGGGAGCCTCCGTGCGAACACGCAACCCTATCCAACCCCCGACGCCGCCGGGGCCTGCGGGTTTCGGCGTGCGTCCGCGCGAACCTTTCCCCCTTCTTCGGCATCTAATGTCTGCGATGACGTCGCCCGAGGGAACATCCTCAAACCGAACGCAGGCCGACCAGTCAGCTGCGGGCGGTACTGCGCGGCCCGAGCGCGACCTGGGCGCCCGCGTCTTCGGCTCGGTCTTCGACATGCTCCCGGACGAGGACAACCCCTCGCCCATGGTCCGCATCAACCGCCTCGCCCCGGTCGATGCAGCGCGCTTCCCGCTCTATGCCAAGCTCGAGTGGATGAACCCCTTCGGCAGCGTCAAGGACCGCGCCGCGTGGGAGATGATCCGCGACCTCGAAGCCCGCGGCGTCGTCGGGCCCGCCTCGCCCGAGCGCAAGCTCGTCGAACCCACCAGCGGCAACACGGGCCTCTCGCTTGCCGCGATCGCCAGCGCCCGCGGCTACGGCCTGCGCGCGATCGTGCCCAGCAAGGTGCCCGCCGAAAAGCGCGTCCTGCTCAAAGTCGCGGGCGCTGAACTCGACGTCGTCAACGACCAGATGTGCCCCAGCCCCGCGCACTCCGCGTCCGGCGGCGGCGAGGGCTCGATCAACCTCGCCAAGTCCTACGCCCGCGCCGACGCCCAGCACTACGCGATGCCCAATCAGTACGAGAATCGCGCCAACGTGCAGGCCCACGTCCGCACCACAGGGCCCGAGATCTGGCGCCAGACCGCCGGGCGCATCACGCACCTGTTCACCAGCCTCGGGACCTGCGGCACCGTCACGGGCTGCGCCACGTTCCTCAAGGCCAGGAACCCGAACATCAAGGTCATCGCCGTGCAGCCCTCGCCCGGGCACGACGTCCCGGGCCTGCGCAACACCAGCGAGCTCGACGTCAGCAAGCTCTTTGACCGCAGCCTCATCGACGAGATCGTCGAGATCCCCTTCGAGCTCGCCTACGACCGCGCGCTCGACCTCGCCCGGCACGAAGGCCTCTTCGCGGGCCCGAGCAGCGGCCTGATCTTTGAGGGCTGTTGTCGCGTCATGCAACGCACGCCCGGCGAAACGGGCCTCGCGGTCGCCGTCTTCTGCGACAACGTCTTCAAGTACGTGTCGTCGATGCTCAGGCACCACCCCGAGCTCGCGGGCGAGTAACCCTCTCGCGCTCGCCGCCTGCTCCCGGGCCACCGCCCTCCCCCGTTCATCCGACACCCTGCGTTCGTTCGATTGCGGTTCTTTCCACCGCGCATCCACGCCCTCGGGCGAGGATCCGTATCCGTACTGTTCGTCGTTCAGGAGTAACTCACCATGGCGTCTGAAGCTTCCAACGTTCTCGTCAGCACCGACTGGGTCCGCGACAACCTCCGCACGCCCGGCGTGCGCCTCGTCGAGGTCGACGTCGACACCAAGGCGTACGACGTGGGCCACATCCCCGGCGCAGTCGGTTTCAACTGGTCCACCCAGCTCCAGGACCAGACCACCCGCGACATTCTCACGCGCGAAGCCTTCGAGAAGCTGCTGGGCGACGCGGGCATCTCGCCCTCAGACACCGTCGTGCTCTATGGCGACAACAACAACTGGTTTGCCGCGTACGCGTTCTGGCTCTTCAAGCTCTACGGCCATCGCGACGTGCGGCTCATGGACGGCGGGCGCAACAAGTGGCTCGCCGACGACCGCAACCCCCTCACGCGCGACGCGGCCTCGTTCGCGCCCGTCGTCTACCGCGCGCCCTCGATCAACCTCGACCTGCGCGCGCGCCTGCCCGAGGTGATCGAGATCGCTAACAACACCACCGCCCACTCGCCCCGCGCCAGCACGCACAACCTCGTCGATGTCCGCTCGCCCGACGAGTTCTCGGGCAAGGTCATCGCGCCCCCCGGCATGACCGAAACCGCCCAGCGCGGCGGGCACATCCCGGGCGCGAAGAACGTCCCGTGGGCGCAGGCCGTCGCGCCAGACGGCACGTTCAAGCCCCGCGCCGAACTCGAACAGCTCTACATCCGAGGCGCGGGTGTCGACCCCTCCAAGCCCACCATCGCCTACTGCCGGATCGGTGAGCGCTCGAGCCACACGTGGTTCGTGCTCAAGTACCTGCTGGGCGTCGCCAACGTCAAGAACTACGACGGCTCGTGGACCGAGTACGGCAATCTTGTCGCCGCGCCCATCGAAAAGAGCGTCTGAGCCGACTCCGTCCCGTGCCTCAAGCCTGAGGCACGGCCCAGCCCGACTCGGCGTCGCGCGAGAGCAGCTTCGCGGCGTTGTTGACGCACCGTGCGCACGCGGCGCTGGCCTTGTGCCCGTCGATCGCGGGCGCGCGCCACACGGGCTCGTCGCGGTATTCCAGGCACAGCGCGCACTCCCCGCCGCGCGTCACGGCGGGCTCGCTGTCGCCCGGCAGATAGAGCGCCCGATACGCGCGGGTCAGGCACAGGCCGCAGATCAGGCTGCCGCGGTGCCCCTCGACCATCGGGCGATCCTCGCGCCAGGGCGCGAGGCAGAAGTCGCACCGGAAAAAGTCGTTGCCCTCGCTGGTCGGGTCGTGCATGGGTTCAGGCCGTCGCGGCGGGTTCCGGGGTGGGATTGGCGGTCTGGATGCTGGTGGTGGCGGGAGTGGTGGTGGGGCTCGCGGTCGTGTTCGCAGCCGCGTTGGCCCCGGCGTCGGCCTTAATCAGCTGATGCTCGGCGATCAGCCGGTACGTCGCGCACCGCGTCAGCAGCTCCGCGTGCTTGCCCACGTCAACGATCCGCCCCTCGTCCATCACCACGATCCGGTCGGCGTTCACCACCGTCGCCAGCCGGTGCGCCACGATCAGGCACGTTCGGCCCTTGGCAAACTCGCGCACGGCGTCGGCGATCTTCGCCTCGCTGTCGGCGTCGATCATGCTCGTCGCCTCGTCGAGGATCAGGATCGAAGGATCACGCAGGATCGCCCGCGCAATCGCAAGGCGCTGGCGCTGCCCGCCCGAGAGCGACGCGCCCTGCTCCGCGACCGGCTCATCGAGCCCGCCCGCCTTGAGGCGGATGAAGTCGGTCGCGCGGGCCTTCTCGACCGCGGCGCGGACCTGTTCATCGGTCACGCCCTTGCCCCCGAAGATCACGTTGCTCCGGATCGTCCCGCGGAAAAGCACGGTTTCCTGCGTCACGACGCCGATCTGCCGGCGAAGGCTGGTGACGCCGAACTTCCGCAGGTCCGACCCGTCGACGAGCACCTGGCCCTGATCGGGCTCGAACAGCCGGGGGATCATCGCGAGCAGCGTGGTCTTGCCCGAGCCGTTGGGCCCGACGAACGCGACGGTCTCGCCGTGGCGGATCGACAGGTTCACGTTGCTCAGCGCGGGCCTGAGCGCGCTGGGGTAGCTGAACGTGACGCCCCGGAACTCGATGCTCTCGGCATGGCGCGGCATCGTGACCAGGCCCGGCTCGCGCCCGGGCTCCTCGGGCATGTCCAGAAGCTGCGCGACGCGCTCGCTCGCCGCGGCCGAGAACTGGATGTCCGTGATCATCGTGCTCAGAGGCTTGAGGCTCCCCGCCGCAACGCCCAGCGAGCCCAGCGCCAGCACGAACTTGGTGGTCGACAGATGCCCATCGAGGATGAACTTGGCCGCGACCAGCGTGAGCCCGCCCAGCACGAAGACCGTGAGCGCCTCGACCAGCGGGCTCGAGAGCGCGCGGGCGGTGCGGTAGCGGTTGGTCATCTGAAGGATCGTCTTGTTCAGATGATGAAACTTGGCCGCCTCGTGCTGCTCAGCGGTGTTGACACGCACGACCCGCAGGCCCATCAGCGACTCGGTCGTCGAGCTGACCATGCCCGCGGTCGACTCCATCGCGTGCCGCGACGCCCGGCGGATGTGCTTGCCCAGCTTGCGGATGATGACCGCCATGCCCGGCGCGATCACGAGCGCAACCAGCGTGAGGCGGAAGTCGATCACCAGCGCCGCGATGAACGCCGCGAGGCCTTTGGTGAGCTGCGCGAGCGCGCGCGACATCAGCGTGCTCAGCCCCAGCGCGATCGCGCCCGTCTCGTTGAAGACGCGGCTGATGAGGTCGCCGGGCCCGATCGCCACGACATCGCGCAGGGGCAGCTTGAGCACCTTGCGGAACGCATCACGCCGGATGCCTGCGATGGTCCGGTTCACGACCGTGAGCGAGAGAAACTCGTGGAAGAAGTTCGCCGTCGCGCCAAAGAGCGTGAGGATGCCCAGCCCGATGATGATCGCGGTAATCGCGGTGAAGGGCCCGTTCGGGAGCTGGTCGATCAGCGCCTGGGGGATCTGGAACGAATGTCCGCGGGCGTTGAAGTCGGCCGCGAGCTCGGGCAGCCCCTTGCGGTTCTCGCCCAACACGCTGCCCAGGATGGGCTGAATGCCCACGAGCCCGGCGCCGAGCGACCCCGCGCTGATCAGCGCGCACGTGCCGGCGCCGATCAGCAGCCAGCGATAGCGGAGCATCCGGCGGGCGAAGATCCAGAACGTTGATTTCACAGTCGCAACTCTATTCCCGCTCCGACGCCGCCGAGGCCCCCGCCCGTGCCTCGCCGGCACGCAGGATCCCGGCGAGCAGCGCGCGCCATTCGCCGTAGAGATACGCCGCCCCGGTCCGGTCGTGCGCCTCGCGGACGCGCGCGAGCATGCGCTCGCAGAGGTCCTGCTGCCAGTCCTGTGCGGAGCGGTCGCAGAAATAGACCCGGCACCCCAGGGGCTTGATCGCGTGCGCCCCGCACAGATTGCCCGACAGGAACGCGCACGTCCCCGCGCGCCACGCGTGCCCGAGCGCGCTGCCCCGCAGCCTCTCGCGTGTGCCCTCATCGAGCCTCGCGAGGGTGTACGCGGCCTCGAGGCCCGCGACATACAGCCGGTGCCCGGTCGCTTCAAAGTGACAGCACCGCGCGCTGGCCCAGCAGGCCGGGCCGCGGGCCTCGATCTCGCGCGCCGTCGCGCCGTAGATCTCCTCGAGCATCGCCGAGGCCTCGCCCCCGGGCGCCGCGAGGGCGAGCCAGCGTTGGGCGTCGTGGGATTCGATCTCTGCCGCGACCATCGGCCCGCGAACCACCTCGCGCGCGGGCGCGCTCTGCCAATCCGCCATGGGCAGCGAGATCAATCGCGCCGGCCCGCTCATGGCGCGACCAGCCCTGTGTGCCGGACGGCGACCAGCGTCTGGTCGTCGGCGCGGGTGCGGGCTCGCGTGTGCTCGTAGAGCGCGCCGTGGACCGACTCGATCACGCAATCCACCTCGCCCGAGCACGTGACGAGCGCACGATCCAGGCCCACACTCGAGAACATCCGCCGCGAGGCGTCGAAGGCCTCGGTGATCCCGTCGGTGTACAGCACCAGCGTCTCGCCCGGCCTCAGCACGCGCGAACTGCTCTGCGCATCGAGCACGTCCGAAATGCCCAGCGGAAACGTCGCATCGCCATCAAGCTCGATCACGCTCGCGCCGTGCCCACCGAGGTGCTTGAGTCTCGGCGGCGGATGGCCCGCGTTGCTGTACGTGAGCCTCGAGTGCTCGGGCTCCCAGATGCCCATCCACGCCGTGACAAAGTTCCCGTCGAGCCCCGACTGCATCAGCCGCCGGTTGGCATAGGTGAGAATCTCATCAGGGCTCACGCGGGGCGAGGCGAGCGTGTGCGGCACGGGATAGGCGTGGATGATCGCGTGCATCATCGCCATCACCGTCGCCGCGGCCGCGCCGTGCCCCGAAACGTCCGCGATCAACAGGCCCCACCGATCGCCGGGGAACTCAAGAAAGTCAAAGTAGTCCCCGCCCGCCTGATCGCTCGTCAGATAGCTCGTCGCGATCTGCAGGCCCGGCACATCGGGCGTGCGCTGGGGCAGCAGCTGCTGCTGCAGCCGTGCGACCTGATCAAACTGATCGCGCAGCTGGATGTTCAGCCGCTTGATCCGCGTGATCGCGTCGGTGTGGTTGATCGCGAGCGTCACGAGGTTGGCCACGATCATCGCCTGCGTGAAGTTGCCGCGGAGCATCGTCGCATCGGGCACGCGGCTGAAGGCCAGCGCCCACTCGATCACCTTGGTGCCTTCGTACACAGGCAGCACCATGCAGGTCTTCATCCCCGAGAGCCGCGCGCCGAAGACCGTGTCGCTCGCTAGGTCCAGCTCCGACGCGAACAGCGGTTTGCGCTGCCTGAGCACTTCGCTCACGAACCCGCCCGAGCGCACGGGCAGGTGCGCAACATCGCCCGGCATCGCCTGGCGGTACGCCGCGACGTTGCCCTGCACGACCGCCTCGACGGGCACCTCGTACGTCACGCGGAATCCGTCGCCCGAGTCCTCGGGCACGACGCCGATGAAGTAGTGCACCGGGCGCACCTTGCCGAACCCGGCCATGAACGACCGAAACACCGCGTCGGCCGAGGGCGCGCTCGAGAGCTTGCCGATCAGATCGGTCATCTCCGGCACGCCTGGATCCAAGCTGACATCATCGACGCGCACGGCGAACGCTCCTTCCGACGGCGCTACTTCGATGCCGCGGGCCGGCAGCGGGATTCCACCACTGGCAACCGCTCCGCCCCGGCCTTCATCAGCGCGTCCATCTGCGCCAGCGCCCGCTCCGCCGCCGAACGATCCGACCAGAAACGCGCATTCACTCGCACGTTGCACGCCCCCGCGCGCACCGTCGCCTCCGCGAGAATCGCCGCGATCTCCAGGTCTGAGTGCAGCTGCACGTTCGTGATCGGCGCCAGCCCGTCAAACTCGCGCAGCAGATCCACCGCCGCGGCCATCACCGCCAGGGGCACCTCGACCGCCGCTCGCTCGGCCTCGGGAAGCCCCGCACGCTGCGGATCGCCCTCGGGCAGCTTCGAAAGCGCGTTCACACGTCCGTACGCCTGCGCGTCCTCGGTCGCGAGCATCAGCAGAAGCGCTCGCGCCCTCGTGAGGTACGCCGCGGCGCGCTCGAGCGCGGGCTGATGCGCCGCAAGGTTCTTCTTCCCCAGCGAGTACGAAACGACCATCTGCCCGAGCGCCGCGCCCAGCGCCCCGACCGCCGACGCGACCGCCCCGCCCCCGGGCGTCGGGCTCTTGGCCGCGACGTGCGCCAGCAGCTCGCCCAGCGGCAACCGGTCCAGTTCCTCGGCGCGAAACTCGCTCATGCGGGATGGTACGGGCCGAGGCAGGGCGAATCGTGAAGCGCGAATCGCGAGTCGGCCTCCGTCCCCCTCAGCGCGGGGCCGGCCTTCCCTACTCGCCACTCACGAGTCGCGACTCGCGCACGGAGTTTTCCCAGTGGCCATGGGCCACTCCCCACTGGCCCGGCGTCAGGTCACACCCACCCAAACGTGCGGAACAGCGCCCGCGTCGGCGCGATGATCTCGCCCGCGTTCTCGCGGTCAAAGTCGGGCAGCCCCGACACCCGCACCCACTTGGCCTCCGCGCATTCCCAGTCCGCGATGCTCCCGCCCGGGCGCATCGTTTCCACCGGCGCGTCCAGCTCCACCCACACCACGATGTCCAGTGAACAAGCCTTGAGGTCCCGCACCAGCGCCACGGCACGCGACACGCCGATCGGCCAGTCCCGCCCGATCTCCTCGTGCATCTCGCTCTTGAGCTGATCGAGAATCTCCGCGGTGCCGATCGTCACGGGCCCCTGCGCCTGGGGCGTCATCGCCAGCCCGGGCAGGTCGATACCGCCCGAGGGGCCCAGCTCCCACATGTTGCCATAGATCCGCGTGCCCTTGCCCCGGCGGATCAGCAGCGTCCACTCGCGCCCGTGCCCGTCGCGCGCCGTGAGCACGCCCGTCACCGCGAGCAGCTCGGTCCCGGTCTTGTGCGCGGGCTGAACCACCAGTCGCTTGTACGAATCTCGCCCCGCGCGGATCGACGCGATGCCCCCCTCGCCCGCGTCGAGCCCCTGCACGCTCAGCACCGGGCCGTCGTACAGCCGCGAGTTCTGCTTGCACATCGAGGCCCAGGCCTCTTCGGTCGCCTGGTCAGCCTCCGGGGCCTCGTCGGGCGAGATCGTGATCCGAAGCCCGCCGCGCATCGCCGCGGGCGACAGCGGGTACACCTCCACGCCCTCAATCCCGCGGTACGGCTCGATCGTCGACATGCGGCTGCGCTCCATCGTCGTCGTCATAGTGCGGGCCTTCATCGGGCCCCGGCACCGCCTCATTCAAGGCCAGCGGTTCCCGTCCCGCACCGTGCGTCCGAAAACTCCCCGCACCGTCCGCGTCCCCGGCATGGTCCCGAATTCAGGACCCCCCTCAAGACCCAAGCGCCATCCGGCTCAGCCCCTGCACCATCTCGGGTGGCAAGCCCAGCTCCGCCGCCTCGCGCTCGACCGAGAGCGCCAGTTTCTCCTGCGCCTTGCCCAGCGCGTCGTTCACGCCCTCAGCAATCAGCCCCGCCGCGAGCGCCTTGGTCGCCGGGTCCGTCGCCATCCCCGCCGCCAGAGGCCCGCTCACATCCACCGACACCACCTTCATCCGCCCCGTCACCACCACCCGCACGGCGCCGCCTCCCGCCTGACCCTCGACGCGCAGGCGGTCCATCTCCTCACGCAGCTTCGCCGCGCGGGCCGCCAGCTTGTCTTTGTCCTTCATCAGCGCCGCAAGCGCGCCCATCATCTTCATCTGCTCGAACATCTCGTGCGCTCCCAACTGCGAACCGCTCGACTCACTGCGCCCCGCCCGAGCCACCGGTTCCGCCCGCGCGCGGTCGGCGGTGAACCTGCCCGAGCGAGGCCTCGAATGCCGCCAGTGTCTCCTTGACCAGCGGCACCTCGCCGAACGGCGGCTCATCGGCCGGCGGCGCAGCTATCACCTCCGCCGCGGGCTCATCCTCGATGACGCGCGAGCGTCTCTGCACGGGCGGCGGTGGCTCGGAACGAGCCTTCGCCGGTGCGGGCGCCGCCGTGGGCAGCGGGTCATCGGTCGCGATCTCAACGCGCGCCGCGCGCCCGGTGACCTTCGCGATCAGCGCCTCAAGCGCCGCCGACTGACCGCGCGCGACCTCGAACAACACGCCCGGCGCCTTGATAGTCGCGCGCTCGCCATCGAACGACGCAAGCTCCAAGTCCTCGATCAGCATCTTCACGGCGCGCGTCTCGGCCGCGCTCGCCACGCGCGCCCACACCCCCGCGCGATCCCGAAACTCCGCGGGCGCGGCAGGCGAGCTGGGCGTCGTCGCGGGTCCCGGTGGTGCCCGCGACGGTGATGTCAGCGGCGGTGGCGGGGGGGGAGTGACCGCGGGCGCCGGTGCAGGCGCAGGAGGCGTCGGTTCAGCGATGGGCTTCGGCGGCGTCGGCGCGGGCGGAGGGGTCTCGACCGGGGCCGGCTCCGCCGTCAGGATTTTTTTGCCGCGGGCACTCCGGTCGCCGCCGCACCGCCCGGCGTACCCCCGCCCTGACCCCCGGCCTGACCCACGCGGTCCAGCGTCGCCGCGAGCTGCGTCAGCTCCGCCAGCTTCTCCGTCACGCTCAGCCGCACGACCAGCGCCTCCAGCAGCGTCCGGGGCGTCGCGCTGTTCTTCGCGGCCCTTTGCACGTTCTCGCACAGCGCGATCATGTGCACCAGCGACGCCGCCTCGAACCGCCCGGCCCGCGCGGTCTCTTCTTCCCGCACCGCGTCCGACAGTTCGACCAGCTCCGTCCCCGGCCCGCACGTGCGCATGACCATCAGGTCGCGGAAGCGGTCCATCAGCGTGTCCAGCAGCACATCGACAGAAAGGCCCCGCTTGAGCAGTTGGTCGGTCGCGCGCAGCGCCGACCCGCCGTCGCCCGACGCCAGCGCGTCGATGAGCCCGCTGACCAGCGTGCGGTCGGGCAGCCCGAGAAGCTCTTCGAGCAGGCGCGCCTTGAGGCTCTTCTCGCCCGTCGCCATCACGCGATCCAGCAGCGAGAGCGCGTCGCGCATCGAGCCGTTGCCCAGGCGTGCGACCATCTGCAGCAGCTCGGGCTCGGCCTGAACCTTCTCGTCCGCGCAGATCCTTGACAGGTGCTCGACGATCTTCGCGGTCGGGATGTTGCGGAAATCAAACCGCTGGCACCGGCTCTGGATCGTCGCGGGCACCTTGTGCGTTTCGGTCGTGCACAGGATGAACACCACATGCTCGGGGGGCTCTTCCATGGTCTTGAGCAGCGCGTTGAACGCCGCCGTCGACAGCATGTGAACCTCGTCGATGATGTAGATCTTGTACTTGCCCCGCAAAGGCCGGTACGCGGCGTTGGCGATCAGCTCGCGCACGTTGTCCACGCCCGTGTTGCTCGCGGCGTCGATCTCGATCACGTCCGTGTCGCGCCCCTGCATGATCGCGTCGTCGACGGCATGGCCCGCCTCGGCGCCCGCCTGCCCCAGCGCCCCGGGCAGCAGACCGCCGCCATCATCG
This sequence comes from Planctomycetota bacterium, assembly GCA_033763435.1. Classification (GTDB taxonomy): domain Bacteria; phylum Planctomycetota; class Phycisphaerae; order Phycisphaerales; family UBA1924; genus JANRKN01. The sequence goes on along the minus strand of JANRKN010000072.1, from coordinate 523 downwards.
CCCCCACCCGCGCCCGAGCCGTTCAGTGCCTTGGCAAAGATGCGCGCCATCGACGTCTTGCCGACGCCCCGCGTGCCGCAGAAGAGGTACGCGTGCGCGACGCGCCCGCTCCGGATCGCCGCGGCCAGCGTCCGCGCGATCGGCTCCTGACCGATCACCTGATCGAACTCTCGCGAGCGATACCGCCGGGCCAGGACCATGTACGCCATAGGTGCGGATCCTATCGCCCACGGCCTGCCAACCGACCCCTCGCCCGCCTCCCCCTCAGGAAAACCTGCGCATGAAAAAACCGCTTCCGACCGACGGCCAGGACACCGGCGGCACCGGACGACGGCCGCTTATGGCTGCTGCGGTCAAGCCCTGACCAGGTTCACGGGCCATCCGTGCACCGGGCCCGGCCGTCGGTCGGAAGCGGTTTACGCCTTCATCGTACCCCTACCGACCCCACCCCGCCCCACCCCGCCCCCGCCCAACCCCCCCTTGTGCCCCCTTCCGCTCGCCTTCGGGCCCCGCCCGGCCGATC
>JANRKN010000071.1:0-3649 GCA_033763435.1 Planctomycetota bacterium | reverse complement strand
GACGTCCATCGAGCGGATCACCTTCTGCAGGCTCTCCTTGAGCGTCCGCCCGATCGCCATCGCCTCGCCCACGCTCTTCATCTGCGTCGTGAGCGTTTCGTCGGCCTCGGGGAACTTCTCGAACGTCCATCGCGGCATCTTGGTCACGACGTAATCAATCGTCGGCTCAAAGCACGCGCTGGTCGTGCCCGTGATGTCGTTGCGCAGCTCGTCGAGCGTGTACCCCACCGCGAGCTTCGCGGCGATCTTCGCGATCGGGAAGCCCGTCGCCTTGCTCGCCAGCGCGCTCGAGCGCGAGACGCGCGGGTTCATCTCGATGACGACCATCTCGAAGGGCTTGCCGCCGTCTTCGCGGGGCTTGGGGTTGGGGTTCACGCCGAACTGCACGTTGCTGCCGCCGGTCTCGACGCCGACCGCGCGCATGATCGCCAGCGCGGCATCGCGCATGGCCTGGTATTCCTTGTCCGTCAGCGTCAGGATCGGCGCGACGGTGATCGAGTCGCCCGTGTGGACGCCCATCGGGTCGATGTTCTCGATGCCGCAGACGATGATGCAGTTGTCCTTCTTGTCGCGGACGACTTCGAGCTCGTATTCCTTCCAGCCGATGACGCTCTGGTCGATCTGGACCTGGCGGATGATCGACGCGGCCAGGCCCCGCGAGACGATGTCGCGGAACTCGTCGCGGTTGTACGCGATGCCGCCGCCGGTCCCGCCCAGCGTGAACGCCGGGCGGATGATCGCGGGCAGGCCGATCTCCTTGAGGAACTCTTCGGCGTCTTCAAGCGTGTTGACCGTCTTGGCCTTGGGGAGCTTGAGGCCCAGGTTCTCGCAGATGTCCTTGAAGAGCTGGCGGTCCTCGGCGCGGTGGATGACCTCGCGGTTGGCGCCGATCATCTCGATCCCGAACTCCTTGAGCGTGCCGTCGTCGTGCAGCGCACAGGCGCAGTTGAGCGCCGTCTGCCCGCCGAGGGTCGGGAGCACCGCGTCGATGCGCGGGCCCAGCTCAGCTTCCTTCTGGATGATCTTGCGGACGGCGTCGGGGGTGATCGGCTCGATGTAGGTGCGGTCCGAGAGCGCCGGATCGGTCATGATCGTCGCGGGGTTCGAGTTGACCAGGACGATGCGGTAGCCCTCGGCCTTGAGGGCCTTGCAGGCCTGAGCGCCCGAGTAGTCAAACTCGCAGCCCTGGCCGATGACGATCGGGCCCGAGCCAATGACCAGGATCGTCTTGATGTCCGTGCGCTTGGGCATGCTGCACCGATCTCCGCGAGGGCGTGCCGGGGCCCGTACGCGCAGGGGCGCAGAGGGGGCCGACAGGCCGGTCCTGAACCACGAACCACGTTGACGGGGGGCAGAGTCGCCCTAAGTGCAAGCGTACGCGCGTCGGGCCCGGTTTTCGGGCCGGGGTGAGAGGAAAATCACGCGGAACGCGAAGAGGGCCAGGCCAGGGAAGCTCGCGGCGCGCGGGCCGCGGGGGCTCAGAGAATCTCGACGTGGGAATACTGGTCGAGGTTGCAGACGACGATCTCGCCGTCGTCCTTCTTGAGGGTGAGGCGGTCGAGCCAGAGCTTGCCGTCCTTGGAGTGGGCGTACCACGAGCCGGTCTTCTGCTGCTCGAGCTTCACGACCAAGCCCTCGAAGGTGGTGGTCATCGTGCCCGACAAGCGCGGGAACTGCTGCGTGATGCGGACACGGGCGCCCGGCGCGGGGCGCGTGGTGGGCGATTCGCTGAGCATGCTCAAGCGTAGGCATCGGGCCGGGGGGCTTGGGCAGCGCGGGCGGAGGAACGGCGCGCGGGGGCGTCGGACGCGTCCGCGCCGGTACACTCGCGCGATGCCCAGCCGACGCCGGAGCAAGGTCTGGCTCCTGATCCCCTTCTGGCTCGTGCAGGCCAGCGCGGTCTATCTCCTCCCCGCGCTGTTCGTCGAGCGCGACCCGACGAACATTCTCACCAACCCTGCCGACGTCGTCGACACGCTCGCCGAGCCGGACTACGTGCTCTTTGCCCTCGCAACGCTCGTCGGCATCACGCTCTGCCAGGCGCTCATCGTCCTGCCCGTGCTCCCCGCGAAGCTCGACCGCCACGCCCGGCCCTCGTGGGCGCGCTGCCTGATCGCCGGCTCGGCGCTGGGCCTGATCGGCGCGACCCTCTTCTATCTCGTCCTCGCCGGGGGCGAAGCGGCGCGCCTCTGGCGCGTGCCCGACGTCCTCGCCAACCCCATCGCGCCGCCGTTTGTCAGCCTCGCGGTCACGCTCTCGCTCATCGCCTCGGCGATCATCCGCCGGGCCTGCGCCCGCGGCATCCCGATCATGCTCAGCCTCACCATGCTCGCCCTGATCGCCGCGATGATCCTCACCGGCGCGGCCTTCGCCCTCGCCGAACTCTTCGAACAGCTCACCACCTTCGAACTCCCCACCGCGGGCTGGGTGACGCTCACCGCGCTCGCGGTCCTCGTCCCCTGGACCCTCGGCACGCTGCTCATCCGCGCGTACCTCCGCCGGGGCGCGCCCACGCAGACCGAAGAATGGGCCCTCACACGCATCGCGCGCTGGCTCTTCTGGGGCTCGGCGATCGAGATCGTCGCGGCCATCCCGCTCGACGTCATGGTCCGCCGACGCACAAGCTGCTATTGCAGCGAAGGCACCTTCTGGACCCTCGTGCTCGCCGCCACCGCGGGCCTCGCGGCGCTGGGGCCCATGGTCTTCTTCCTCCCCCTCGCGCGACGACGCCAACGCGCGTTCCAAGGCCTCTGCCCATCCTGCGGCTACGACCGCCGATCCCTCGCGCCCGACGCACCGTGCCCCGAGTGCGGGCAATCACCGCTCGGATCGGTCGGCCCGAGCAGGTCGGCTCTCTGAGCCGACCGGAAGTGTTCCAGTGGTCGAGTGGTCGAGTGGTCGAGTTCGGGTGCCACCACTCGGAGCGCCCCCCGGGGGCGCGAAGAGTGGTGCGTGAGTCGTCGCTCACACGGCTGGCCTTCCGCACCAGTCTCTCCGAGGCTGCGCCTCGTCGGACTGGTGGCACCCTCCGCGCGTGCGGAGAACTCACCACGGTCGTCTCGCCGGGTGCCACGGCTTGGGGCTCGGCCCAAGCCGTGCGTTGTGCGCCCGTTGTGCGATCCGCGCCCCACCACGGCCTGCGCCTGCGGATCCGCTGCCTTGGGGCCTTGGGGCCTTTCCCCACACGCAAAAAAAGCGTGTGGGCATGTTCCCTCTTCTTTTCTTCTTCTGTTCCTTTTATGTTAGATGGCATATGGTGCACCCCGCCGTGCACCACATGCACCCCAGACTGCACGTGGTGCACCCCCCAGTGTCCATATGGCACATCACTGAGCCGTGGTGTCTCACTCAGAGACTGCTCGGAGGGGGGGGAGGAACGCTCCCCATGCACCGTGTGCACCCCGACTTTCCCCAGCCGTTCCGGGCACGCAGCGTCGCGCCCCCCCCCGCTCACTTCCTCATCGGTGCCCAGTCCACACCCTTGAGGTCATTCAGCCGCGCGCGGATCGCCTTGAGCAGTTCTTCTTCGCGGGCCGAATCGCCCCAGCGTCCGACGCGCGCGACGATCGTGAGCGGCTCGGGGCCGTGCGCCGATCCGTCGGACCACGCGAGCGACTTGTTCCGGCTGAAGGTCACCCGCGCCGGTTCA
>JANRKN010000070.1:0-5612 GCA_033763435.1 Planctomycetota bacterium | reverse complement strand
GCTGGTGTTCGTGGCCGGGCAGATTCCGTTCGCGCCCGGGCCCGACGGGAAGCCAGCGCTTCTGGCCAAGGGCGCGGTGCCGGGGCAGGTGACGCCTGAGCGGGCGATTGAGTGTGCGCGTCAGTGCGTGCTGAACGGGCTGGCGGTGGTGCAGGATGCGATCGGCGACCTTCGGCGCGTGCGGCGGGTGGTGCGCGTGGGGGTGTTTGTGTGTTCGGAGGCGGGATTTTATGAGCAGCCACGGATCGCCAACGGCGCGAGCGAGCTGCTCGTGTCGGTGTTCGGGGAGCGGGGCAAGCACGCGCGTGCGGCGGTGGGCTCGATCGCGCTGCCGCTGGGCGCGCCGGTCGAGGTCGAGATGACCGTGGAAGTGGAGTGACGCCCGCGGAGTGCGCGTGCGGGCGGCGGTTACTGTCCGAAGGCCTTCTTGTAGTCGGCGACGAACTTCTCGAGGCCGATGTCGGTGAGCGGGTGCTTCATGACATCCTGGATCACCTTGAGGGGCGCGGTGGCGACGTCGGCGCCGGCGAGGGCGCAGTGGAGCAGGTGGGTGGTGTGGCGGATCGAGGCCGCGAGGATCTTCGTGGGCATGTGGTAGTTGTCGTAGATCTGGCGGATCTTCTGAATGAGTTCCATGCCGTCTTCGCCGACGTCGTCGAGCCGGCCGATGAAGGGCGAGACGAGGAACGCGCCAGCCTTGGCGACCATGAGCGCCTGGAGCGGCTGGAAGCAGAGGGTGAGGTTGGTCTTGACGCCCTCATCGCTGAAGGCCTTGCAGGCCTTGAGGCCCGCGAGGGTGGAGGGGAGCTTGACGACGATGTTGGGAGCGATCTTGGCGCGCTCGCGGCCTTCGCGCATCATGCCGTCGTAGTCGGTCGCGATCACCTCGGCGGAGACCGGTCCCGAGACGACCTTGCAGATCTCTTCGAGGCGCTTGCCGTAGTCGACTTTTTCCTTGGCGATGAGCGACGGGTTGGTGGTGACGCCGTCGAGGACGCCGAGGTCGTGGGCCTGCTTGATCTCGTCGAGGCTGGCGGTGTCGATGTACAGCAGCATGGCGGGCTCCGGGGTGAGGCGGGTGAGTGGAATGAGTGTAGCGATCAGGCGGGGGTGATCATGCCCTTGAGCTCGCGGCGCATGATCTTGCCCGTCGGGTTTCGAGGCAGCGCGGGCAGCACGCGGACCTCGTCGGGCACCTTGTAGCCCGCGAGGCTCTGGCGGCACCACATCTGGAGCTCGCGCTCGGTGGCGGTCTGGCCCTCCTTGAACTCGACGAACGCGACGGGGAGTTCGCCGCGGATGGGATCGCGCTTGCCGATGACGCCCGAGGCGTTCACGGCCGGGTGGCGGTTGAGGACCTCTTCGATCTCGCGGGGGAAGACGTTTTCGCCGCCGATGATGAGCATTTCCTTGATGCGCCCGGTGATGTAGAGGTGTCCGTCGCTGTCGAAGCGGCCCATGTCGCCCGTGTGGAGATAGCCGCGGGAGTCGAGCGCCTTGGCGGTTTCTTCGGGGAGCTTGAAGTAGCCCTGCATGACGTTGGGTCCCTTGATGAGGACTTCGCCGTCGTGGCCGGGCGGGAGCCATGCGCCGGTCGCAGGGTCCATGATGCGCTGGTCGATACGGGGCAGGGTTCGGCCGACGGAGTGCGGGCGGTACTCCTCGGGCGTGCACCAGTTGGTGACTGGGGCGGTCTCGGTGAGGCCGTAGCCCTCGTTGATCGCCACGCCGAAGCGCTCTTTAAAGCTCGAGGCCACCGCGTCGGGCAAGGGCTCGCCTCCCGAGACGATGTAGCGCAGCGAGGCGAAGTCCTCGGGCGAGGCGTCCTTGACGTGCAGCAGCGCGTTGTACATCGAAGGGATCGCGACCAGGAACGTCGGGCGGTGTTCGCGGATGAGCTGGATGATCTTGTGAGGCACGAAGCGGGCGGTGTACACCACCGGGATCGAGCGCGCGAGCGGGAGCAGCGTGAGCACCGTCATGCCGAAGCTGTGGAACTGGGGCAGCACGCCCAGGAGCTTGTCGTTGCGGGTGAAGCGGGCGAATTCACAGGCCTGGTCGATGTTGGCGGTGATGTTGCCGTGGCTGAGCATGACGCCCTTGGGCTTGCCGCTGGTGCCCGAGGTGTAGAGCAGCACAGCAAGGTCGTCGTCGGAGGCGGAGGCGGGCCAGCGGATGTCGGGCACGGACTTGAAGTCGAGGTCCTCGAGCTTCAGGATGTTCGCGGCCTCGGGCGTGTAGCCCATGTAGTCGAGCATGGGCTGGACGGTGACGATCGTGTCTGTCTCGCAGTCGTTGATGACGTACTGGAGTTCTTCTTTCTTCAGCAGGAAGTTGAGGGGAACGACGACCTTGCCGAGCATCCACGCGGCGAGCGCAACGATCGGGAAGGCCGCGGAGGTGGGCGTGAGACAGCCGACGGTGCGGGAGCGGCACTTGGTGCTCAGCGCATCGGCGACGTGCATCGCGGCGACGAGCAGCTCAACGCGCTTCATTGCCCGGCGGTCGTCGACAAGCGCGATTCCCCCAGGCTCGCGGAGGCAGGACTTGATGATCGGCCAGTGGATGCTCATGATGAGATGATTGCTCCGTTCCCCAACGCCCCCACCGTTTCCCAGCTTTTCCCCACCTGTGCCCCCATCGTTGTCCCGCCGACGGCCCGACGTGAGCCGATGGATGAGATATGCTCATCGCTCGCGGGGCGACGGATCGCCGCGCGATTCCTCAGGTTCCTGTCCGGAGCTCGCGCCCGTGACGCTCTTCCCCACCACCAATCTCTCGCGCGTCCCCGTGCTCGCGGCGCTGCTGATCGCGCTCACGCTGGCGGTCCTGCCCCTGAGTGGGTGCGCCTCGTCGCCCCCGGCGGGTGCCAAGCCGACGTACGTCGAGCTGTTCAATCAGAACAAGTATCAGGAGGCCTACACCGAGGCCTCGGAAGCGATCCCCAAGAGCCAGGGCCCGGCCCGCGAGCAGGCGCAGTACTACGCGGGCCTGTCGGCAAGCCGGCTGAATCGTCACACCGATGCGGAGAAGCTTTTGGGGCCTCTGACGCAGAGCCGGGACACGCTCGTCGCGGGCAACGCTTCGGCGGAGCTCGGACTGATCGCGCTGGAGAAGTCGCGGTTCAAGGAGGCGGCCGAGCTGCTCGAGCGCGCGAGCAGCAAGCTCGTCGGCAACGACGCGGCCCGCGCGGCGGTCTATGCGGGCGACGCCCGGCGCTCGATGAACGAGCCCGCCGCGGCACGCGCGATGTGGGAGCGCGCCAAGGCTCTGAACCCCACCGACCCCACGGTGCGCAACATGATCGATGCGCGCCTCACCCCCACCCCCACACCCGTCAACACGGGCAAGTACACCGTCCAGCTCGGCGCGTTTTCAACGAGATTGAATGCGCAGGCGCAGCTCGACCGGCACCTGGCGCGGGCGTCGAGTGTGGGCGTGCCGCTGCGGATTGTGCAGGTCACCAGCCGGGGCCGGACGCTGTTTGCCGTGCGGGCCGGGCGGTTCATCTCCAAGCCCGAGGCGGACCGGATCGCCCGCGAACTCGGTCCTCAGGCCGCGACGGTGCTCGTGACCGGCGAGTAGCGCGGGAATCGATCGCGATACCGCAGCCCGGGAACGCCCGGTGCCCGAGAGCGTCACAATGCAGGCGCCCCGGAGACTCCCCATGCCCCGCACGATCCCGATCGGACATCTCTCCGCGCTGGTGATGCTCGCCTCTGGCGCCGCGATCGCACAGAGCCCGGCACCCGCCCAGCCTTCTCAGCCCGCGCCGAACGCCAAGTCCCCGGGCGCGAAGGCGCCGCCCGCGGAGGTTGAGGCGGTCTCTGAAGAAGAAGTCCCCGCGTGGCTCAAGCGCCTCGCGCCCAGGCCCGACGACCCGGCGGTGCTCGCGTACGCCTCGCAGCAGCGTGAGCGCCTCAAGCTCGAGCGCGAGCTCAAGCGCCTTCGGTACGAGCACTTTCAGCGCACCCGCCGGGATGAACTCCGCGAGCAAGGACTGAACAAGGTCTGGGAATACGGCAAGGACCGGACGCTCTTTCCCACGCTGATTCAGATTTTCCAGCACGAGGGCGAGGACGTCGCACGCTCATTGATCGCGCTGTTTGAGCGTGACGCGAGCGACGAGGGCGACGCGGCGATCGCCTGGATGGCGGTGTACAACCGCGACGAGAAGATCCGCTCGTACGCGACGGAACGGCTGGCCTCGCGGCTCCGGTCGCAGACGCCCGCGGGCGAGATGCCCGAGGCGTCGTACCGGGTGCGGGCGGTGATCGCGGGGGCGCTCGGGCGTAGTGAGTACCAGTATGCGACGAGGGGCGCCGAGCTTGTGCAGGGCGCCGGACTCGCGGGGCTGATTCCGTGGCTCGTGAGCGCGCAGGTGGCTTCCGGCGGGGGCAGCGGCGGCGAGCGCGGCGGGCGGGGCGACCTCGCGTGGATCTTCATCGGGCAGACGGTCTGGTACGTCGCGGACGTGACGCCGGTGGTGGGTGAACAGTCGATCGCGTTTGATCCGCAGATCGCGCCGGTGAACACGGGCGCGCTGCTGCGGGTTCACGACGCGGTGGTGATTGAGTACCGCACGATCATCAACACGATCCTCATCTCGATGGCCTCCGAGGTCGCGGGGCGCGACATGGCCTCGCTGGGCTTTGACCAGAAGCGCTGGCGCGCGTGGCTCGCGGATGAGTTCCCGGCGCAGCTCGCGGCGCACCAAGACAAGCTGCGCGCCGAGGCGGCAGCGCGAGCGGCGAAACCCTGAGGTTCATGGGGCAGAAGTGGCGTTACGAACCGCGCCGGCAGGCGATGACGCTCGCCTGGGCGAGCTCGGTCGTGTGCGTGAGCGAGACGAGCCAGTCGGTGATGCCCAGCTCGGTCGCGAAGTGCGCCGCGAGGCCCGTGACGCTCAGGTGAGGCGCGCCGGCGGGGTCGATCGTGACTTCGACGTCCGTCCAAGCGATGCCGTCGCGCCAGCCGGTGCCGATCGCCTTGAGCGCGGCTTCCTTGGCGGCGAAGCGTGCGGCGAGGTGCTCCGGATAGCGCTTGGTGCCGCGGGCGTAGGCCGACTCACGCGGCGTGAAGCACTTCTCGAGGAAGCGATCACGGTGCTGATCGAGCAAGCGCGCGATGCGACGGACCTCGACGAGGTCGATGCCGTGCGAGACGACGATCAGGCCGGGGGGCGCGATCACGCGTGGGATCCTTTGGATTTCTTCTTCGCCCCCGCGACCTTCACGGGCTTGGTGTCGGCCTTGGGCTCGGGCTTGGATTCCGATGTGGATGCCGTGGTTGAGTCAGACTTGGTGTCGGCCTTGGGCTCGGGCTTGGAATCGGGCTTGGTGTCGGGCTTGGCCTCCGACTTGGCAGGCTCGGCGTCCTTCTTCGCGGCCTCGCGATAGGACTCCGAGCGGTAGTCGGTCTGATAGAACCCCGAACCCTTGAACACCACTGCCGCGCCCGTGCCGATCAGCCGCTCGAGCGCGGGCTTCTTGCACGCGGGGCACTTCTTGAGCCTCGGCGCGGTCATCGACTGGAATTCTTCGAACTCGTGCCCGCACGCCCCGCAGCGGTACTCATACGTCGGCATCGGTGGATCCTCTCCTGCCCGGAGC
>JANRKN010000069.1:0-2291 GCA_033763435.1 Planctomycetota bacterium | reverse complement strand
CCCCGCTTATTCCACCACCGTCGCGGGGTCGTTGCCCTTTTCGATCGCGGCGATCTTCCGCACGCGGCGCGCGTGCCGGCCGCCTTCAAAGTCGGTGTCGATCCAGACCTCGACGATCTTCTCGATCAGTCGCTGGCCCAGCAGGTCGGCCGAGAGGCAGAGCACGTTCGCGTCGTTGTGCGAGCGGCTGAGCTGGGCGGTCATTTCGTCGTGCGCGACGGCCGCGCGAACCCCCGGCACCTTGTTCGCCGCGATCGACATCCCGATGCCCGTGCCGCAGACCAGCACGCCGAGCCTGGCCTGGCCCGAGGCGACCGCGCGGCCGACCTCGTACGCGCGCTCGGGATAGTCGCAGCTCGCGGCGTTGCAATCGCCGATCACGCGGGTCTGGAAGCCCTGCTGGTTGAGCGTCTCGGCGAGCTGCTTGATCGACGACGTGCCGCGGTGGTCGGCGCCGAGGACGATCAGGTCGTGAGCCTTGTCGATCGACATGCGAAGCTCCTTGGTCACAATCCGGGTGCGAAACCGTCCTCAGGCCTTGGTCCACCCCAGCTCAGCCAGGCGTGCGTCGACGTGCTGCGCGATCTGCCGGGCCGTCCGGCGATAGAGATCGATCGGCCCGCCGATCGGGTCGGCGATGTCGGCGCCCGCGGGGTCCAGGAGGCGGATGCGCTCCTCGTGCCCGGGCCCGGCGATCGCCAGCGCCGCCCGACGGTGCGACGCCGTGAGAGCATAGATCGCGTCGGCCTCCCGCAGCATCTCGGCCGTCAGGCCCCGCGAGCGGTGCCGACCGCCACCCCCGCCCGCACCCCTCCCCCCACCCGAGTTGGCCGCGATGCCCATTTCTTCCAGCGCCTGGGCCGCCTCGGCGGTCATCGCGTCGCCGTCGAAGGCGCTGACGCCCGCGGACTCGGCGCGGAATCCGGGCCCGAGCCGCGCGCGGGCGATGGCCTCGGCCATCGGGCTCCGGCACGTGTTGCCCGTGCAGACAAACAGCACCATCCGCTCGGCCGCACGCTTCACGCGCGATTCGGGCAGCGCGCCGACGGACTCGACGAGATATCCGTCCGAGGCCAGCAGCCGCACCGTGGTCGATGCCGCGCCGAAGCGTGTGGGCCCGGCATCGAGCACCGCACCGACGCCCGCGCGTTCCAGCGCCGCGGGAGAGAGCACGCCGCCCGCGGGGGTGTCCAGCTCGCGCAGGCTCGGCAGCGTGCGGCCCAGCTCCGTTCCCGACAGCCGCTCCATCGCGACGCCCGGCACCTGCGCCAGCACCGCGCGCGCGATCGGATGATCCGGCACGCGCACCGCCAGCGGCGCGTTCGCCTCCGCCCATGAGGGCACACGCGCGTGCGGGGTCCATCGCTCGATCACCCACCGCACAGGCCCGCCCGCGGGCGCAAGGCGCTCGACGAGCCGGTGATGCGTCGTGGCATCGGGCCCGAGCAGTTCGCGCACGTCGGCCGGGTCGTGCGTGTGCCAGGTCAGGCCCGCGAAGGGCGCGACGCGTGGCAGCGCGCGAAAGCGTTCAAGCCCCGCAGGACCGGCCCCGAGGCCGTAGACCGTCTCGGTGGGAAGGATGACCAGGCGCCCCGCGCGCAGGGCGTCGATCGCCTTGGCCACGCCGGCCTCGCCGCTGCGCTCGTCGCGGATCTGGAATCGCTCGGTCATCGCGTGCGGGGAGTATCCGCGAGGAGCGAGCCCGAAGGCAACAGTCCCCACCAGATCCCAACCGGGAAAGTTCAGGGGGTTCGGGGTGGGATTCTGGCATGGGCTTGGGGGGCGGCCGAGGCGTGCCGCCCGGCGTCCTTCCCCACGGACCACGCCCCTCGACCGACGGCCTTTGGCGATTTCCGCAACTCTCGCGGCGGGCGGGGGGTATCGTGAAGGTGGGGATACTCTTTCCCCTTGGCCCGGGAGGCCGATGCATTGATTCAGCCCCCGGATCGGACCGCCTGTTCGGACCCTGAAGCGACCCTTGGAGCCCGTCGAATGGCCCGCCGAAGCGCGTTTTCGCTCGTTGAGATTCTGGTCGTGATCGTGATCATCGTGATCATCATCTCGATCGTCGTGCCGTCGCTGGGCCTGGTCCGCACCGCCTCGCGCAAGACCGCGACGCAGTCGCTGATCACCGACATCGCCAACGCCTCGGCGCAGTTCGAGACCGACAACCGCCGGCTGCCCGGCTACTTCTCCGCCCGCGAGATGGGCGACCAGTCCAACGACCCCGGCTCGGGCGGGCGCGGGTTCACGGGCATGCAGAACGCGCTGGTCGACCTCGCCGGCGGCGT
>JANRKN010000068.1:0-6581 GCA_033763435.1 Planctomycetota bacterium | reverse complement strand
GACGTGATCGACCGGCTGAGCGAGGGCGCAACGCCCGCGACCAAGGCCTGAACCATGCGGCTCCGCGCCCTCTCGAGCCATCACCACGACTCGGGCAAAGTCAACGTGACGCCGTTGATCGACGTCGTCATGTGCCTGATCGTGTTCTACCTGCTGGTGGGCAAGCTAGCGCTGGATCAGCGGACGCGGATCGTGCTCCCGGCCTCGGACGTGGGCTCGACGGAGCCGACGCCGCAACTGCTCACGATCACCGTCGCGCCCGGGGTGAGCCAAAGCCTCACGGCCATCTTCATCGGCGGTGAAGAGGTCCGCGCGAGCGAACTCGCCGCTCGGCTCCGGACCTGGCGCGAGCGCTCGCCCGCGGGCGTGGTGCAGATCCGCGCTGACCGCTCGCTCACCTACGGCGCGGTCGCGCCCGTCATCGAAGCCTGCCGGGAGGCGGGGCTGGGGTCCGTGACCCTCGCGGCCGAGAGAGAAAGCTCGCGGAGCACGGGGGGTGCGCGATGATCTCAGGCCGGGCCGATCGCTGGAAAGGGCGCAGCGCGCTGAAGGTGTACGAGCTGCACTACGGCCCGAACATGACGCCGATGGTCGACGTCGTGATGGTGATCCTGATCTTCTTCATGGCCAGCGCGGCGATCATGGGCCCGGAGTGGTTCATCCGCACGGCGCTGCCCGCGCCGACGCCGCCGCAGGCCGCGGCCATCAATCCGCCCCCCGATACGCCGGGCTTGCGCCTCCGCGTGGAACTGACGCGCGAAGGCACGCAAACCCGCGCGACGCTCGTCCGTGCGGACGCAGCCGCGACGGAGGCTCAGCGCGCGCCGCGAGCGGTCGGCCTCGTCGATCTGTCAAGAACCATCCAGGAACTCGTCGGCGCAGCGCCCGCCGAGGCGGTGGTCCTGATCAAGGCCGGGCCCGAGGTGCCGTACGCGGACGTCGTCGCGGCGCACGAGGCCTGCCAGCGGCTGGGCGTCACGCGCGTGGGCCTCGCGCCGTAATGCCCGCCTGCACACCCGCCCCGACTCCAGCCCCCGCGCCCGCAAAGATCGTCATCCGGTGCCCGCGCGCTTCCAGGCCTCGCTCCCGGCACAGTCGCTCCACGATCGGCGCCAGCTCCGGAATCTCCACCCGCTGGACCTTGCCCTCATCGACCAGGATCAGCAAGTCGCATGGCGTCTGCCCGTACGCGAGCTGATAGTGCGCCTGCGTCTGATCGAACAGCACCTGCTGCACGATCCCCGAATCCTGCAGCAGCTTCAGCGTGCGGTACACCGTCGCCTTGCTCACGCGGAAGGGCGTCTTGCGCATCGCGTCCAGCAGCTGCTCGGCATCGAACAGCCCGTCGAACCGCACGATCATGTCGAGGATTGCCGCACGCTCAGGCGTGTACTTGAGCCCCTCGCCCTTGAGCGCCCGCCGGAACACGGCGCACAGCGGCTCAAAGACCTTCGTCGGGATCTCCGGAGGCGGAACAGGCAAAGACCGGCCAGCGGCGGGCATGCGATATCCTAAGCCCTCCGTGCCCCGCGACGCATCCAACACCACGCCCCCCCGCGCCAACCCTTACCCCGACGCGCCGGGCGCTGGCTCGCCCAACCGCGCGGGCGTGCTCTGGGTCTTCGCGGGCGTGGCGCTCGGGTTGCTTGGGCTTTCGCACGTTGCGTCGGTGGGCGAGGCCTCACCGGGCGCCGCGGGGCTCGCGATCGTCTTGGGCCTGCTGCTCCAGGCGGGCGCCGCGCCCATGGCGTACCTGCTCGCTTCGGCGGGCGTCGGCTCGCTGCTCGAGAAGCTGCTGCCCGAGGACCTCCGCCGCTGGCCGACATGCACGGCGCTGGGCCTGGGCGTCTTGCTCGTCATCACACTCACCCTCGGCACGATCGGCCTGCTCTCGGGCGGCCCGCTCTCGCTGCTGGTCGCGTGGGCGCCGATCGCTCTGGGCCTCGCCTTGCTCACTCGCACCGTCCTCACACGCGTGCGCGCGCGAACGCCCGGTGCGCACGCGTCCACCCAGCTCCATCCGCTCGTCCTGTGCGCGACGCCCGCGCTCTGCGTGCTGCTCGTCGCGGCGTGCAGCCCGCCCGGCTCGCTCTGGGGCACCGAGTTCGGCAGCTTCGACAGCCTTTCCTACCACCTGCAACTGCCTCAGGAGTGGCTCAGCCTCGGGCGCATCGCCACGCTCAAGCACAACGTCTATTCCGCGCTGCCCAGCGGCATCGAGGCCGTGTTTCTGCACTTGGGCGTCATGTCAGGTGCGCGCGCGCCCAGCGCCGAGCCCGCCGCCATCGGCATCGCGTGGGGACTGGTCGCGGGCGAGGGCGTGCGGACGATCAGCACGCACCTGTTCCATGCGGCATGCACGATCCTCGCCGCGCTCACCGCCGCCGACCTCTGCCGGGCGCTGATCGCGCGCACGGGGCTGGCCGAATGTCGGCCCGCGCCGATCCTTGCGGGGCTGGTGGTGCTGGGCACGCCGTGGGCGGTCGTCACGGGCTCGCTCGCGTACAACGAGATGCTGGTCGCCGCGCTGCTCGCGCCCGCGCTGGGCGTCGCACTCTCTCGCGCGCTGCCCGCCTGGCCCAAGGCGCTTGCGCTCGCGCTGCTGGTAGGAGGCGCCACGCTCGCCAAGCCGACGGCCGCGCTGTTCGTGGGACTGCCGATCGGCATGCTCGCGCTCGCGACCACCGCGGGCCTCAGGCCTCGGGCGATGCTTGTCGCGGTCGGCGCGCTCGCGACGCTCGCGGTGCTTGCGCCGTGGCTTGCGCGGAACTTGATCGACGTCGGCAATCCGATTTTCCCGTACGGTTCGGGCGTTTTCGGTCTGGCGCACTGGACGATCGAGCAGCACGCGCGGTTTGCCGCCGGGCACCATTTCGCGGGCTCGGTTGCGGAGCGGGCGCTGATGCTCGTGCGTGCCGACCCCGCGACGAGCGAGCACCGGGGCCTGATGCACGCGCAGTGGGCCTGGGTGCCGATCGTCGGCACCGGGGCGCTCGCGCTGGCCGCGATGTTCAGGCCCTCGCGCGCACCGGCGCTGGCGCTGGCGTTCGTGCTCATCACGCAGGCGCTGCTCTGGATGGGCGCGACGCACCTGCAGTCGCGGTTTCTGCTCCCCATGTTGCCGATCTTCGGCGTCTCAATCGGCCTGGCACTCGCGGCGGTTTCAGCCAAGCTCGCTGCGTCGGATTCATCTCCATCTCCCGCACGCGCGCTGGGCGCGCTCTTCCCCAGGCTTCTCGCCGCGGTCTTCGGCCTCGCGCCCGGGCTCGTGACGTACGTCATCTTCTCGCGCGAGCTGGGCGGCGCCCCCAACCGCCTGCTCGCGCCGAGCGTGCCCGGGCTCTCAGGCGAACTGCTCCGCGCCGAGCTTCCGCGCATGAGTCCCGAGCAGCGCGCCGAGCAGATCGGCTCGGGCCCGGTGTGGCTGGTGAACCTCGAGGCGCCCCGATGGCTCGCGGCGGGCCGGGCGCTCGGGCTTCTGGGCGATTCAACGCCCTTCTACTACGCCGTGCCCGTGCGCTGGGCGACGACGTGGGACGCGAACTGGGCCCAGCCGATCATCGAGGCCGAGCCCGAGGTTGCCGCGCGCCTGCTGCGAGAATCCGGCCTCGGGCTCGTGCTCGTCAACTTCGCCGAGCTCGACCGCCTCGCGCGCTCGGGCTTTGCCTCGCCCACGCTCGCGCCCGACCGCGTACGCATCATGCTCGAGAGTCTCCAGTCGCGCGGCGCGCTCGTCCCCATCCGCGCCTGGCCCGAGCAGAGGCGCGTCCTCTTCCGCGTCGTGCCGACGGCACTATCGTCCAATCTCTGAGCCCGACCCTCTCGCGCCAAACACCGTGAGCGACTCGCCCGACCATCCCCCCGCCGCTCCCTCGCCCGTCTCGCGTCCCCGCGGCGTGAAGATCCTCATCCAGATCGTTGGCTTTCTCGGCGGGCTCGCGCTCCTAGGCTGGTGCGTCACGCTCGCGTTCAACCCCAGCAACCGCGAACAACTCGAAAAGATCCGCGATCTTGCACCCTCGCGCGTCGCGCTCCTCGCGGCGCTCTCGCTCGCGACCATCCTGCTCGACGGCCTCATCTTCTGGTTCACGCTTCGCCCCGTGCGCAGGCTCGCGCCCGTCGATGTCGTCGCGACCAACGCCGTCGCAACGTTCCTCAACTATCTGCCCTTCAAGCTCGGGCTCATCTCGCGCTTTGTGATCCACAACCGCCGCGACGGCGTGCCCGTGCTCACCATCTTCGCGTGGATGGCCGCGCTCGCGATGGGCATTCTCTCCACCTACGCGCCGGTCGTCCTCGTCAGCCTCGCGCGCCCAAACGTCGACGGCCTCTGGGCCGCGATGGTCGCCCTCGCCCTCGCGCTCTCGTTCGTCCTCGTCTGGCAGTCCTCGCGGCTCTTTGCGGGCGAACTCGGCCTCAGGCGGCTCGACGCGCTCGCGGGCGCGATCAGGCTTCCGATCCTTCGGCGGTTCTTCGCGAGCGCCATGTTCCGGCACCTGCACGCGGGCTTTGCGATGCTCGCCGACGCGCGCTGCCTCGCCGCGGTCTTTGCGCTGCGCATTCTCGACCTGGGCCTGCAGGCCTGGCGCTACCACGCCGCGTTCGACGCGCTGGGCCAGCCGATCGCCGCGGAGAAGTCCGTCCTCATCGCCGCGGGCTACATGATGATCGGCGTCGTGAGCCCCTTCGGCATGGCCGGCACGCGCGAGGGCGGCATCACCTGGCTCATCACGCGCTTCGGGCTCGAGGGCGTCACCGCCTCGGGCGTCGCGGTCGTCGTGCTGCTCGTGGGCGCCTTCGCCGCGGTCTCAACCATCGCCCTCGCGGCGCTGGGCCTCGCGTGGCTCAGGCCCGACAGGCTCCTCCGCAGCCGCTCGCGCTGACTTCTACCATTCTCCGCTCATGCGCATCGCCCTCGCCCAGATCAACCCGACCATCGGCGCCATCGACGCCAACGCCGAGCTCATGCTCGAAGCCACGCGCGACGCCCACGCCCAGCGCGCGGACCTGGTCGTCTTCCCCGAACTCTCGATCTGCGGCTATCCGCCCCGAGACCTGATCCTCCACGAGGGCTTCCTCGATCACTGCGCCCGCGCCGCCGACACGCTCGCCTCGCGCATCGCCGACCTCGGCGCAACCCTCGCACCCGCGCCCGCAGTAATCCTCGGCCTGCCGATGCGCGCCGCCTCGCCCCCGACGCACGGCCCCGCGATCACCAACTCGCTCCTCGTCTACGCCCGCGGCTCGCGCATCGCGCGCTACGACAAGCGCCTCTTGCCGACCTACGACGTCTTCGACGAGGACCGCTACTTCGCGCCGGGCGCGAGACCCGTCGTCCTCGAACTGCCGCTCGGCGCCGGTCCCAAGCTCCGCATCGGCCTCTCGATCTGCGAAGACCTCTGGAAAGGCCAGGACGCGGGCTTTGCGAGCCATTACGACAGCGCGGGCGACCCCGTCGCCGAGCTCGTCGCCGCGGGCGCTCAGGTCATCGTCTCCCCCTCGGCCAGCCCCTTCGTCCTCGGCAAGGGCGCACGCCACCGCGAGATCCTCCGCACCCACGCGACGCGCCATCGCGTGCCCGTCGTCAGCGTCAATCAGGTCGGCGGCAACGACGAGCTGATCTTCGACGGGCACTCCGCGGCCCTTGGTCCCGACGGCGCGCTGCTCGCCGCGGCGCCCGGCTTTGAGAGCGCCGTCACGCTCGTCGACCTCGCCTCGCCCGCGCCCTGCGCCGACCCGCTCGCCGCGCTCTCGACCGACGAAGCCGCGTTCCGCGCGCTCGTGCTGGGCGTGCGCGATTACGTCCGCAAAGTCGGCTTCCGCTCGGTCATCCTCGGGCTCTCGGGCGGGATCGACTCGGCCGTCACCGCGGCGATCGCCGTCGCGGCGCTGGGCGCACCCAACGTCACGGGCGTGGCGATGCCCGGGCCCTACTCCTCGCACCATTCCAAGTTCGACGCCTACGACCTCGCACGCCGACTCGGGATCAACTGTCTCACCGTCCCGATCGACGAACCGCTGGCCGCCTTCCGCGCTCCGCTCGATGCCGCCTTCACCGCGCTGCGCCAGCCCGCGCTCGGCGCAACGCTCCCCGACCTGGCCGAAGAAAACCTCCAGTCGCGCCTCCGAGGAACGCTGCTGATGGCGCTCTCGAACCGCACCGGCTCGCTCGTTCTCACCACGGGCAACAAGTCCGAGCTCGCCGTCGGCTACTGCACGCTCTACGGCGACATGAACGGCGGGCTTGCCGTCCTCAGCGACGTGACCAAGGACCTCGTCTACCGCCTCGCGCGCTGGATGAACGCCCACCACGAAAGCGCGGCCTTCGCCGAGCCGCCCATCCCGCTCTCGACGATCGACAAGGCCCCCAGCGCCGAGCTGCGCCCCAACCAGACCGATCAGGACTCGCTCCCACCCTACGACGTGCTCGACGAGATCCTGCGCCGATCGGTCGAACTGCGCCAGAGCCCCCGGCGCATCATCGACGAAACCCGCTTCGATGAAGCGACCGTCCGCCGGATCGTCCGGCTGATTGACCTTGCCGAATACAAGCGCAAGCAGGCCGCGACGGGCCTCAAGCT
>JANRKN010000067.1:0-61189 GCA_033763435.1 Planctomycetota bacterium | reverse complement strand
CCAGGGTGGTATTTCACCTGTGGCTCTTCCCGGGCCGGAACCCGGGCGTCAAAGCCTCCCACCTATGCTACGCAGTATAAGCTCGTGGCCAATACAAGACTGCAGTGAAGGTCCACGGGGTCTTTCCGTCTTGCTGCGGGGAGGCGGCATCTTCACCGCCACTACTATTTCACCGAGTCGGTCGTGGAGACAGTAGTCCAGTGATTACGCTATTCATGCGCGTCGGAACTTACCCGACAAGGAACTTCGCTACCTTAGGACCGTCATAGTTACGGCCGCCATTGACTGGTGCTTGGGTCGCGAGCTTCGCCGAAGCTGACCCGCTTCCGTGACATTCCAGCATTGGGCAAGCGTCACACTGTATACTTCCTCTTGCGAGTTTGCACAGTGCTGTGTTTTTGATAAACAGTTCCCAGATCCTCTTCTCTGCGCCCTGCCTTGCGGCGAGGGCCCCCTTATCGCTAACTTACGGGGTGAACTTGCCTAGTTCCTTCACGACCGTTCTCTCGAGCGCCTGAGGCTATTCGCCTCGTCCACCTGTGTCAGTTTTGGTACGGGCTCCGCTTTGCCCCCAACGCTTTTCTAGAGACCCCCTCCACCCACATCGGCCATACGGCCTGGACGCAACTGCCCGTCCCGTGAATCTTGGGAATCTGAACGTTGGTTTGATCTCTGCGGAGGTGCAGGAATATTAACCTGCTGTCCATCGACTACGCCAGTTCGGCCTCGCCTTAGGACCCGACTAACCCTGGGCGGATTTCCCTTGCCCAGGAAACCTTGGACATACGGCGAACGGGATTCTCACCCGTTTGATCGTTACTCAAGCCGGCATATTCACTTGCTCACGCTCCACGAAGCCTTCCGGCATCGCTTCACCGCACGAG
Organism: Planctomycetota bacterium; assembly: GCA_033763435.1. GTDB lineage: Bacteria > Planctomycetota > Phycisphaerae > Phycisphaerales > UBA1924 > JANRKN01. The sequence goes on along the minus strand of JANRKN010000067.1, from coordinate 60,305 downwards.
CAACGCTCTCCTACCACTCTTACGAGTCCGCAGCTTCGGCTGCACCCTTATTCCCGATAATTATCGGCGCTGGAATCCTCGGCCAGTGAGCTGTTACGCACTCTTTAAATGATGGCTGCTTCTAAGCCAACATCCTGGCTGTCTGGGCATTCCAACTTCCTTTCGAACTAAGGGCACATCTGGGGCCTTAGCTGGCGGTCTGGATTTTTCTCCTTTTGACGACGGATATTATCACTCGCCGTCTATCTCCCAGGCCGATCACAACGGCATTCGGAGTTTGGTTAGGCCGGGTAGTCGGGTAGACCCCACAGCCCATCCAGTCGCTCTACCTCCGTTGTGTGACGCCTGAGGCTAACCCTAAAGTTATTTCGGAGAGAACAAGCTATCTCCCAGTTTGATTGGACTTTGACCCCTCCCCACAGCTCATCGCAGAACTTTTCAACGTTCACGCGTTCGACCCTCCAGGCGGTTTTACCCGCCCTTCAGTCTGGCCATGGGTAGATCACAAGGTTTCGTGTCTGGCCCGTACGACTCGACGCCCATTTCGGACTCGCTTTCGCTCCGCCTCCGACCCGATGGGTCTTAGGCTCGCCGTACAGACCAACTCGCCGGCTCATTATGCAAAAAGCACGCCGTCACCCCGAAGGGCTCCGACCGCTTGTAAGCGCACGGTTTCAGCTGCTCTTTCACTCCGCTCGTCGCGGTAGTTGTCATCGTTCAGTCGCCTTACTGGTTCACTATCGGTCGTCGAGGAGTATTCAGCCTTGGAGGGTGGACCCCCCATGTTCAATCCGGGTTTCCCGAGCCCGAATTTACTCGAGGGCTTCCCGATACGCGGTTACAGGACTTTCACCTTCTGAGGTCGAGCATTCCAGCTCGTTCGCTCGCGTTCATCGGTTCATCCGCTTTCGCTCGCCGCTACTCACGGAATCGCTGTTGCTTTCTTTTCCTGTGCCTACTGAGATGTTTCACTTCAGCACGTTCGCTCTTTACCCCTATGCATTCAGAGTAAAGTACCCTTGCGGGTGGGTTGCCCCATTCGGAAATCCCAGGATCAAAGCTCGGTTACCAGCTCCTCTGGGCTTATCGCAGGTTCCAGCGTCCTTCATCGCCTCTCGACGCCAAGACATCCGCCGTGCGCCCTTACGCTCGGTCGCACCAACCAGGTCCCGCGGACTTTCGTCCCGTTCTCCGGTCGGCTCACCGTGATTCGCCAAACTCTGGGTCAGACAACAATCGCTACCAACCACCCAGCGTTCCGAATCAACCTCGCACCCTTATCAGGATCTCGCGCCCGGAGCCTTGCGACTCCGTGCCCGACACCTGGTCCATTGCCGCATCCCTTGGCAGGGGATCGGTCTCATGCGAGGCAGCCAGCCTTCTCTCAGATCAGGGGCGATCAAACCCCTGCCTGATGGCGCTGAAAGAGAATGGTTTCTCTTCCAACTCTTGGTCATTCGTTCTGAGCTTCGCTCGCAGGCGTCCGGCCAATCGACCGACCTTCCAGCGGCGTCGCTCACGTTCATCCAGTATCCGGTTGTCAAAGATCAGCCTTCCGTCCCGGTCGGCTCGGCATCTCCGAATCGGCTGTCCGATCCGTCGTGCTGTCGCGTCCCGTTCAGGGGGTGAGGGAAGTCTAGGTCCCGCCCCTCGCCGGTCAAGCGTCCGGGCCAACTTGCCCTGAACATTCCGGCGTAAATCTTCGTCGATCCGTCACTTAGCCGCCACCCATTCCTCCACCGCCTCCACCGCCCGCAGGGGGCGGCGGCGGCCGGTCGCCACCCGAAGGCGCTCCCGACCCAGGATTACGCTGGGTTTCCGGCTTCGGCTGGGCGGCCTTCGCGGCCTGCTCGGCCTCCTTGGCCAAGAACGACACCCGCCGGTACACGTCCGTCGCCTGCTCGTCCGAAGGATCGCGGGCGATCACCAGCCCCGCCTCGTTGCGGAACACCGCCTGGAAAGCCTGAGCCGTCTGAGCCCCCAGAGACGTCTGCCGCTGCACCGCAACGCCCGCCGCGACATCCAGCAGCACCACATCCACGTTGAACAGCCGCGACTCAGGCGTCCACGACGCGACCTTGTCGGCCCGTCCGAGCCTTGTCGCCAGATCCAGCGTCGGATCCCCCGCAGGCTGTTGGCCCGACTGCTGTCCGCCCTGCTGGCCGCCGCCCGAGCCCATCATGCCGCCGCCGCCGCCACCACCGTCTCCGCCCATCGACGACATCCCGCCGCCGCCGCGACGACCGCCGCCCGACGCAGGCCCACCGCCGGAGGCCGGTCCCCCGCCGTCACGACTGCCATCGCCGCCAGGCACGCCGCCCTGACCCGTGCTTCCCGCCGCGACATCCGCCGCGAGCTTGGTCAGATCGAAGACGGGCATCTTGGGCAGCTTGAACTCGGCGCTGAGCACGTCACCGGGCTCGAGCGTCGCCGTCGCACGGTGGTAAGACCCGTAGTAGAACGAGTACATCTCGACCAGTGCTCGGGGCCCAGCCGCGACCGCGCCGAGCGTCTCGCCCGGCGAGGCGTTGACCACGAAGAAGTACTCGCTCCGATCCACGCTCACCGGCTCCGACCAGTCGGTCCAGGCCGAGCGGATCAGCGAGTCCTTCGCGAGCTCTTCCTGATTCTTGAGGAACTGCCCGCGCCCGAAGTACGGGTTGTTGACCACGACGCGCGTGCGGTACCGATACGTTTCGCCTTCGCGGACAAACACATCGTGCGCGATCAACGGCACCTTGGCATTGTCGAGCAGATCGGTCCGAACGGGCAGACCGGTCGTCTGCTGCGCGGGGTCCGTCGCTGAGGCCGCGGACTTGATCGTGGGGTCGAGCTTGACAAGCTCGTCCGTGACGCGGACCAGCGCACGCTCGGCATCGGCAAGCCGACGCTCAAGCGCCCGGCGTGAGAGCTGGGGCTGGCGACGCTCGTTCTGCGCGCCCGCGCCGGGGGCCGCCGCGCCTCCACCACCGCCGCCCATCATCCCGCCGCCACCACGGGCACCACCACCGCCGCCGCCCCGCGCCCCGCCCTTTCCGCCGCCCGTGGCGCCGCCGCCGCCCTCGTCGCGCTCGCCACCCGCGCCGGTCCGACCTCCGCCCGTGCCCGTGCCGCGCTCGGGCTCGGGCGGCGCGCTCTGGATCTTCTGCTTCAGGTCTTCGATCTCGGTCTCAAGGGCCGTCTTGCGATCGCGCATCGCCTGAATGTTCCGCGGATCCACGCCCTCGAGCGCCGCCGCGCGTTCAACCGCCTTGCTGGGCTCCATCCACTGCGGGCCCGCGATCGTCGCGTAGTACGTCGGGCGCTGCACGCCCTCGGCAAACTCCTGCGCGCGCGAGACGAGCGCCTCGGCCTGCGTCAGGCTCTGAACCTCGCTCGTCCACTGATCCACCAGCGCGGGCCGTCCGGGCATCGACGAAACCTTCTCGGGCTCGCCCCACGTCCCGTCGGCATTCAGCCGCTGACGCTCGACCTCCACGCCGATCACCGCCGTCCGGTCCAGCCACCAGTTCTTGGGCACCGCGACCGCCGGCCCGTCGGGGTCCGACGAGAGCGCGGTCTTCAGCGCCGCCCCGTCAAACACCGCCTCGATGCTGACCGCCGCCTTGTCCAGCGGTTGCTCCGCCGGCACGATCTTCTTCAGTTCAGGCCAGCGAAGCGTTTCGATCGGGTCGATCGTCGAACGGAACGCGAAGGCGATCGGGTTCGAGGGCGTCGGCACCGCGACGGCCGCGTACGACCCCGTGCCCGCGCCAAGGTCCGCGCCGCTGGCGCCTAGCACGCTCCGCCGGCCCATCGCAAACTGACGGTCCGCCGGCGTCACGCGCTCGCCCAGGCGCTTCTCAAACTCAGAGAGCAGCGTCACATCGGGCACTTCGGGGAGCTTGGGCTCCAAGGCGTCCACCGCCGCTCGCAGCCGGCGCGCCTCGTCCTCGACGGGCTTGAACGCCTCTTCCGGAGGCATCATCTTCCCGCCCTTGCCGACCTGCACCTGGTTCGGCGAGGTCAGAACCTGCATGCCGACGACGCCCAGCAGCACCGTGCCGACCACGCCCAGAAAAATCTTGTCGGCGTGCTGCTCGAACGGATTAATGCCCTTCATCTTCATGGTTCAACACCCTTACCCACCCAACAAACCCACCATCACGCCCCACCATCACGCCCCACCATCCCCTCCACCAACCCTACTGATCCCGTCTGCCCGACCGACCAGACGTCCCCGTCAATTCATCGCCCGAACAACGCATCCGGTTACGACTGGCCCGGCGTTCCCGCGGCCGCGTCGCCCGGCGAGGGCAGCACAATTCCCAGCGCCGCCCGCACGCTCGCGGGCATCAGCGGCTCGCGCCACGACCGCAGCCAGACCGACTCGATCGTGAGCGCCGCACGCACAACGCTCTCTTCGCCGTAGTAGAAGCCCTGCGCCAGGTCCCCCGCGAGGTCGACCTCGCGCAGGTCCATGTCGATCACCGTCATGAAGTTCGTGCGAGCGATCGCCTCAAGGAACTTGGGCAGCCGTTCGGCCGAGACCACCACGACCAGCTCCGTCCGACGAACGTCGTACAGGCTGTTCGATCCGGCACGCCCCGAGAGGCCCTTGCTGAGATCGGGCGCGGTGGGCGGGGGCACCGCCGTCACGCTCGGGGCCGCCGCGGCAAGGGCGGGGTCGGCGGGCGCCGCAGGCTCGCCGCTGACGCCCGTATGGCCCGGAGGGCCATCGAGGATGATCCGCTCGACACGCTTGACGACCGACTCATCCAGCGAGGTCAGGCGCCCAGCCTCGTTGCTATTGGCGCGGCGGACGGCATTGAACAGGTCCGAGAGCAGCCAGTAGTTCTGCTGCCAGGCGAAGCACTCGTCGAGGGTCGGAGGCTGGCTCGGACGCGCCGTCGGGAAGCCGATCGGCACCGCCGCCGCCGGGCCCGCGGGCGCCGCGCTCGGATCGGGCTGAGGCGCCGGGGCCGCACCGCCGCGACCGCGGCCCATGCCACGGAACGCCGGCTCACCGCTCCCGCCGCCACCCCCACCACCGCCCGCCGCGCCGCCGCTGGTCGGGAAAAGCACTTCTGAGGCGTACACCGAGTACGACCGCGCGTGGCGCTGATACGCCTGACGCCGGGCTTCGACCAGTCGGCGCCGGATCTCCGCGGCCTGCTCGGGCGTGGGGTTCTGACCCGCCGCGCCCTGCGCCTCGATGATCGAGCTCCGCACCGTCTCCAGCGCCTGCGCCAGCTGCTCGCCGCCCAGCGCCTCACCCGCCTGCACCGACGTCAGCAGCTGCCTGAGCGCCGAGGGCTGATCGCTCTTGCCGATCAGCCGGTCGATCATGTCCATGGGCTTGATCTGCGCCACGTCCTCGGCCGGCGCGGGGAACAGCCCCTCGACCAGCACGCCGTGCGAACCCTTGTTGATCTGCTCGGCCTTGGCGACGACGGCCTCGGCCTCCTTGCTCAGCCGCTCGCGCTGCGCCTTGAAAAAGGCCGTGAGCACGTCGTTGGGCGGCTCGGTCGCGCTGATCGGCTGTGCGCCGGGGAGCGGGGGCGCAACGGCATACGTCACGCGCGACTTCTCGACGCGCGAGAGCAGGTCCTGCGCCTTCTTCTTCTGCTCGTCGCGGATGCGCTCGTTCCACTGCGAGCTGAACACCCACGCCGTGGGCAGCGCAGCCAGCACCACCACCACGCACACCACGATCACCCAGTTCTTCTTCACCCAGGCGAGTACTGCGTTCACTGCTTGACCTCCGCGCCCGTCTCGGCGCCCGCTTCCGCGTCCTTCTTCACGGGCGCGAGGATCACATCAAACGACACGAGAATCACCGACTGCTGCGCATCGGTCGGCAGCTTGGGCAAGAGCTCGCTCAGAGGCGCGAGCCCATCGACCGCGCCCAGATCCGCCCCGCCCCCCGACGATCCGGGCTGGGCCCCGCCCCCACCGCCGCCACCGCCGATCATGCCGCCGCCGCCCCCACCCCCGCCGGTCGCCATCGCGCCGCCCCGGCCGCCGCGACGCCCGCCGCCCTCACCGCCGCCGATCATGATCCGATCGCCCCCGCCCGCGTTCTCGCCCGCGTTCGCACCGCCCGCCGGACCCGCACCGCCGGCCCCGCCCGCGGGCGATGCCTGGCCATCGGGCCCGACCTTGGTCGTCGACTCGACGCTCCACGCGCCGGTCCGGGGGATCTGGAACTGGTAAGGCACGCCGTCGCGCTTGGCGTTCTTGTTGAGCCACTCCATCGCCGAGCGAACCACGAACCGCTGCGGATCGGGGTGGAGCGTGCTGAGGCGGAGCGTCACGCGGATGTGCGGGTCCGCGCCGGGCGCCGAACCCACCGGGCTGCCGCCGATCGACTCACCGAACCCGCCGGCCCCGGCGGCCACTTCGCCCTGACCTTGGCCCGCCTCCCCGCCCATCATCGACGGATCGCCCGCCGCCGCGTCGGCCGCGGTGGGCTTGAGGTACTCGGTCGACAGCTCGCGGATCGTGAACGCCGGGGTGTCACCCAGCGCCTTGATCGTCGCGTCGCCCTGAGAGCGAGCGACGCCGTCGCTGAACTTGAGCATCTCGGACACATCGCCCAGGAAGCGCCCGTAGAAATCACGACGGTCCAGCAGCCCGACGAGCGCTGAGGCGCGCAGGTCCGGCTCGGCCTGCCCGATGACCTTGGCTTCCTCGGCCCGCTGGCGCGCGCTGTCGGCCGCGCTGATCGCCTGCTGGATCGACGGGTCCGGGCTCTTGGACGCAACGGCCGTCGAGTCGATGAACGGACGGACGAACATCGCCCCGCCCGCCACGACGCCCACGCACGCCGCCGCGGCAAACCACTTGACCTTGCGCTTCCACATCGCGTCGCGCAGCACGGGCACCGGCATCAGGTTGCCGCTGATCGTGTTCAGCCCAAGGCCCTGGAGCGCGAGGCCGTACGCGGTGCACAGCTCGAGCGAAGCTTCCTTGAACTGCGCCGCGCGCTCGCCCTCGAACGAGCAGCGCTTGAACTCCTCGACGCGGTAAACCTCGAGCGAGAGCTGCTGCTTCAGATACTTACGCAGGCCCGGCGTGCGGAACGTCGAGCCCACGCCGATCACGCGCCCGAGCTTGGCGTCCTTGTGCAGCGACGTGTAGTACCCGATCGAGCGCTGCACGTCCTGCGCCAGGTCCTGGAACACAGGCCGAAGCGCCTGGAAAATCTGCCGGCTCTTGGGGTCACTCTCGTCGACCTCGCGCTTGAGCTTGTCGGCCTTCTCGTAGCGCAGCTGGTACGCGTTCACCAGCGCCTCGGTGAACTGATGTCCGCCGATCGGGAACGTCCGCACCCACACGCGCCCCGCCTCGCTCACCACCAGGTCCGTGCTCGTCGTGCCGATGTCGACGATGACCGTGCCCGTGTCCTTGTCAGACATCTGCAGGTCAAACGCCAGCGCGTTGAACGCCGCGAGCGGGCTGAGCGTCACGACGTCGGGCGTCAGGCCCCCGACCTCGAGCATCGCCAGGCGCTCCATGATCCGCTCGCGCGTGATCGCGAAGATGCCGACCTCCACGTCGGGCGAATCGGGCGCGACAAAGGTCTGGAAGTCCCATTCGACCTGCTCGAGCGGGAAGGGAATCTGCTGCATCGCCTCGAACTTGACGATGTCGGGCACCTTCTTGGGATCGACCGGCGGGAGCTTGGCAAAGCGCGCAAAGCCCGCATGCCCAGGCACGCTCACCGCGATCGTCGCGCCCGTCAGATCGAACTGGCTCGTGAGCTGGCTCAGCGAGAGCGCGACCACCTCGTTGAAGTCCGTGCCCGGCGCGCTCGTCGGGCGCGCGTGCGGGATCACCGCAAAGTCCAGGCACTTCACGCCGTCGCCGTCGGCCGACAGCTTGATCGCCTTGATCGCCCCCGCGCCGACTTCAATGCCCCAGGCCACACTCGATGACGCCATGCCGATACCTCACTGCCCCACCCATGCCTCCCCCACCCGTGGATCTCCACCCGCTGAACCGTGAACCGGCCCACAGAGCGAGATGCTACACGACCCGAACCACGCCCGCACTCATCATGAGACGTTCCGCCGTTCGATTCGATCCCCGAACAGCGCGCCGCCGATCGTCAGCCCGACACCCACGACCACAAGCCACCAGCGCTCGATGGGCACACTCACCGGGAACCACGCCGGCGGGCTTGCCCACGCGACAAGGTGATACCCCAGCGCGATCGCACTGAGCCCGATCGCGTACCGCGTCGCGACCGTGAGGCCCGCGACCCACGCGCGAGCCTTGGCATAGCCGCCCCGCGTATCCAGATTGCCAACCTTGGGAATCTCCGTCGCCCGCTCGGGCTCGTGCGCGCGCGAGCGGATCATCCACAGCCCGCCGCCCACGAGCACGAGGCCCGCGAGATAGAGCGCGACGATGAGCCAGACCGGGAACGCCGTGCCGAGCGCGCCCGCGGCACCGATGGACGAACTGGGCCCCATCGACGGCCCCATCGATGATCCGGCCGCCTGCGCGAACGTCGCGAGCATGCTCAGGCCAGCACCATCGCGGCGGTCGAGACCAGGCTCATGCCCTGCTCATCCATCGCTGCGCCGTAGTTGAGAATCTCGCCGCCCGAGGCACCCACGATCCGCATCGCCGCGGTCATGTTGCCCACCGAGCACCAACGCGTCGGGTTCTGCTGCCATGACATCGAGGCGACGAGATCCTCGTGCTTGCCCTGGCGGAACAGCTCGAGCATCTCGCGGTCGTGCTGGAACACCTTGTTCCTGAACTGCTCGGCCGGGCCTTCGCCCGCGAGCGTCTGCTGATCGCCGAACGCCGGGCCCACGTGGCTCAAGTCCGCCGACGAAACCACGAGCGTCCGCCCGGGCAGCGACGCGATCGTCTCGCGGACCGCCTCGACGAAGTCGTTCATCCCCACGCCCTGCCCGTCGTAGGACTCGCCCCCGTTGACGACCGGATCGTGCACCAGCGCCCCAAACACCGGCACAAACTGGCCCTGATCGTTCTTGCCCAGCGCGTGCTGGATCCACGCGACCTGCAGCTCAATCGAGTGCTCGCGCTCGTGGTCGAACCGATGCGCGAAGAGCTTGTCGCCCAAGCGCTTACGAAGACTATCCCGCACGCCGACGTCGACCGCCGAAACACCCAGGGGGGTCTGATACCCCTTGTCGCAGCCGCAGACGCCCGTCGCTTCGCCGAAGTGATTCGTTCCCAGAACGATGACGCGGTCGGGGCGATCAACGACCCGCATCCGGCCCCAGACGTGGGCGTAGTTGACCCAGCCGCGGGCATAGTCGATGTGCGGGGCGAGCACGGCCTTGGGGAGGCTGTCAAACGCGGGCGCCTTGGCATCCTTGAGCGCCGCGGCGATCCACTGCTCGAACGCCTGCGCCAGCAAACCGGGCCCCTCGGCCACCTTCTCCTCTTCCGAAACCTGAACCTCCTCAGGCTTCTTCCCAGCCTGCTGCGCCTCCGCCTGACGCTTGGCCACGACCAAAGCATCCGCGAAGGCTGCGGTGGAACCCGGAGGAAGATTGGGTGAGGCATCAAATTCTGCCCGGGATTTGGCGAGAAGGGCTTCGTACTTGGGTCCGAACAGCAGAGCGGCGTCGTCAAGCTGGGCGACGAGCTGCTCGAGGATCGGGCGGGTGAGTCCCCGGCCGACCTGGCCCACGATTTCGTCCAGGCCCCGCGTGCCGTCCATCAGAGGCAGCAGGTGCTGGGCCGCGGGGCTCGTAAAGACCACGCGCTCAGAGATCTGCCTCGCGTCGGCCAGCCCCATAACCATCTGCTGGTTGAACTGGGCTGGAAAGGCCCGGACGGGCCTGAGCTTGGGCTTCTGCTGGTGGGAGGCGTTCGGATCAAAGACGGGCTGGGCTTGGGTCATGGGAGGCAACAGTAGGAAAGCGATCGGGCGCTTTCGCGGGCGGTCGAGGTCCGAAGGCGCCCGGACTGGACCGGAGGGGAGACGCGGCTAGCATATTGGCCCAACTTTGAACGGAGCTTCGCATGTCCCCGGCCACTGATCCGCTCGCCTCGCTCAAGCCCGGCACCAACATCTCCTGCACGATCTCGAAGGTTCCGCTGTCGCAGGGCGCGCGGGACACGATCGCGCGTCTGATGCGGCTCGATCCCTCCAACCGCCGCGCTCTGCAGCGCGCCCAGCGGATGCGCCGCCAGCGGATGAACGTCTACAACCGCGGTAACCGCGACTGGGTGAGCCGTGAGCGTTGCGCCAAGGTGATCCGCGTCGCGACGGGCGAGAACTGGACGATGCGCTTCAACCTCGACCTCGCGCGCGATCTGTCGGGCGTGGCGTCGTATCTGAGCATCAAGAACGCCTGAGCATCGGGAACGCCGGGGGCCCAACTCCCTCGGCCGGGCGACTCTGCCGCGACCTATCGTCGCGCATGAAGACCCGCTCCCAACGTCTTTCGCACGCCGCGGCCCTCGTGACCGCGGCGTGTTCGCTTTTGTCCCTGAGCGCCTGCAAGAAAGAAGACGCCAAGCCAGCGCCCACCGTGCAGGCCACGCCCGGTGACAAGGCGTACACGCTCCGCGGTCGCGTGGCGATGCTGCCCGTCGCGGGTCAGCCCGCCTCGCGCTTTGAGATCCACCACGAAGAGATCCCGGGCTTTCTGGACCGCGCGGGCAAGGCCGTGGGCATGAAGGAAATGACGATGCCCTTCACGAAGCTCGCGCCGGGCGTGACGCTCGAAGGGCTCGAGGTAGGCGACCCGGTCGAGTTCACGTTCCAGGTGCGCTGGAACGATCCGGCGCCGCCCTACTTCATCACCGAGATCAAAGAGCTGCCCGCCGACGCGAAGGTCAATCTCACGACGACCAACCCGCACGCGGGGCACTGAGACCGCGGCCCCCGCCGCGAACGGGCGCACGAAAAAACCCGGCACCCAAGATCACTCCTGAGTACCGGGTCTCGTGGGGGTCAATGGGATGACTCGGACCGTTTCCGATACGGGCGCGTTCCTCAGGCGGTTCCAAACCGTTCGAAAAAATCACGGCTGAAGGGTTCCCCTCATCGGCGCATGCGGAGCGCGCCCGCACGCGGCCGGCCCCCGGCGAGCCGACGGGGTTTTTCGCCATTCGAAGAGTCGTCCGGGGTGCGCTGAGGCGCTCGACGCGGGCGTTCAGGCCTTGGACGCGGGGATCGCAAGCCCAAGCCGTTCCATCACCAGCTTGAGGTCCGACCACATCGCCCGGCGGGTTTCAGGCGTGTAATTCCGCAGCAGATACGCCGGGTGGAATGTCGGCATGACGGGGATCCGAAGGTCGGAGGCGTCGTCAACCCAAGTGAGCCACTCGCCGCGGGCACGGGTGATGCCCGAGCGCACGTCGGGCATGAGGCCCTTCAGCGCGGTCCCGCCGAGGATCACAATCACCTCGGGGCCGATCGCGCGGATCTGCTGAACGAGATAGGGCAGCGTGTGGCGCATCTCGTCGAAGGTCGGCGTCTCGTTGTTGGGCGGGCGCGTCTTCATGACGTTGGCGATGTAGACCGACTCGCGCGTGAGGCCCATCGCGCGGATCATCTCGTTGAGCTTCTCGCCCGAGACGCCCACGAACGGCCGACCTTCGCGGTCTTCGTCGGCGCCGGGCGCCTCGCCGATGAACATCAGACGGGCGAGCGGATCGCCCTAGCCGAAGACGATCCGCGTGTGCGCGGTCTTGAACTTGCGGTGCGGCGCATCGGCCTCGTAGCGCGCGAGGATCGCGTCGAGCTGCGCCTGCACGGATTCACGCGATCGGCCCGAAGACTCGGCGACCGGCGCAGCGATGGGCGCTGAAGCCGTCGGCACACTCGCCTCAGGGGCGGGCGGGGGAACGGGCGCCCGAGCCGGCTCGGAAGCGGGCGGCACTGTCACGCGAGCTTCGGGCGCGGAAACCGGAGCAAGCTGGACGGGGGCCGGCTGGACGGGGGCTGGCTGGACCGGCTGGGCGCGGGTAAAGCTGGGCACAAAGTCCACGCCGAGGAGTTCGGCGGTCTGGGCCTGCTGCCTGACGATGCGGAGAAGCCGGGCGGCGTCGATCGCGCTCATGCGCAAGTGTTGGCCGGGTCCGCCCTGCGGACGATCGGGCCTCGCGCAGAACGACGCTCGGAGAGGGTGCGCTTACTTGGGCTCGACGTTGGGCGGAGCGGGCTTGGGCTCGGGGGGCGTTGCGGGCTTGGTCTCCGCGGGCTTGGCCTCCGCGGGCTTGGCCTCCGCGGGCGCGGGCTGATTGGCGGCAGGCTGATTGGCGGCAGGCTGGGCCGGCGCGGTCTGTTCGGGGGCGCTTTGCTCAGGGGCGGGGGTTTCGGGCGAGGCCTGCTCGGCGGGCACGCCGTCGCGCAGCGCCGGGCCGGGCGCGGTCTGCGCCGGGGCCTTGGTGCGTTCGATCTTGGGCGCGCCTCCGCCCAGGAACGGCGCGATGAACGCCGTGGCGACCGACCCGATCACGATCCCCAGCACCAGCCCGGGCACGAAGCCCCGCGAACCGCCCTGATTGCTCATCGTCGATACTCCCAAAGCGCTGTCCCGACCCGACGCGGAACAGTCTATCGACCGCTGAGGGCCGATGCCTCACAAACACCCGACGATCCGGGCGCGGAACGCGCCAAACCGGCCCCGGGTTGTGGATCTTCACGAACCGTTCGGATTCTGCTTTGGACGGGCGAAGCTTCGTGCGCGGTCTTCGCCTCAGCCCATGCGCCGGACGCGGTGCATCCAGCGGGCGTACTCGACGAGGCCCCTGAGCAGTTCGGCGCGCGACTCGGGCATGCCGCGCCCGAAGGCGGTCTGCATCCGCCAGGTCCAGTAGGCGCCCTTGAAGCGCAGGCCGCTGCGGAGGGCCAAGAGCGCGAGCGCCCACGCGCCGCCGAGAAGTTCGCCGACCGTTCGCAGGAATCGCACGATCACGCCCGCGCCCCGGCGCTCTGCTTGAACCACGCGACGACCTCGTCGAGCCCCTGCTCGAGGGTCGCGAAGGGCTCGTAGCCGACGAGCTCTTTGGCGCGTGAGAGGTCGGCGAGCGAATGGCGGACATCGCCCACGCGGGCGGGGAGGTACTGCCACGGAACGTTCGAGAGCCCGAAGCGCGAGGCGATCTCGCGCGCAAGGTCCTGGATCGTGACGCGCCGGGCTGTGCCAACGTTGATGGCTTCGCCCCGCAGGTCGCGCGTCGCGCTCCCCGCGAGCAGCGTCGCCGCGACGGCATTGGCGACGAACGTGAAGTCGCGCGACTGCTGACCATCGCCCTGGATCGTCGGCGGCTGGTTCTGGGCCAGACGCGCGATGAACGCCGGGATCACCGCGGCGTAGCGCGAGTCAGCGCTCTGGCGCGGCCCGAAGACGTTGAAGCAGCGCAGGCTGATCGCGCTCGAGCCGTACGCGGCGCACCACGCGGCGACCGCGGCCTCGCCCGCAAGCTTGCTCGCGGCATAGGGCGAGCGGGGCGCGGGGAGCTGCGTCTCGCGCTTGGGAAGCTCGGGCTGATCGCCGTAGACCGACGAGCTCGAGAAGTTCACGACCCGCCGGGCGCCCGCGCGCCTCGCGGCCTCGAGCACGCGGACCGTCCCCGTCGCGTTCACGGCCCAGGTCCGCTGCGGATCCTCGACCGAGCGCTGCACGCTGCCCACGGCCGCGAGGTGAAAGACCGTCATGGGTGTGCCCACGCGCGACACGCCGGGCCCGACCGCCTCGTGCCCGCGCATGGCCGACTCCAGCGCGTCGTCATCGAGAATCGAGCCCTTCACGAACCGCACTCGCTCGGGCTCGATCTCCATCAGCCCCGAGAGATGGTCAAGCTCCGAGTTCGAGAGGTCGTCGAGCACGGTGATCGACGCGCCCAGCGAGAGCAGGGCGTCGACCAGGTGCCCGCCGATAAACCCCGCGCCGCCCGTGACGAGCACGTCGCGGCCTTCGTAGAAGCCTCGGAGTCGGGCGGCCATGTCGGCCGGGAACTTCATCGCAGCATCCTACCAGCACGGGGCGCGTGACGACAGCGGGCCCTTCCAAAGACCGCACGGTCGGGCTCTGGGTTGGATGCTGGGGGCGGCGGCGCGGTGGCAGGCGGGTTTACGGGCAGCCGTTGGCGAACGCTTCGGAGAACAGGACGAAGTCGTCAGAATCGATGAAGCCGGTGCTGTCGAGGTCGGCTGAGGCTTGGCACTGGGGCACGGGCACGCCCACGCCCAGACACCCGCGGGCGAAGGAGTCGACGAAGAGGGCAAAGTCGTCGGAATCAACGAAGCCCGAGCCGTCGAAGTCGGCAGGGCAGGCCTCGTTGCACTCAAGGGCGGTGAAGGTCACATCGTCGACGGCGGCCTCGACGACCGAGCCTTCGCCGGCGTCTTCGGCGACGAAGCGGACGCGGACATTGGACGTGAAGGGAATGACGCCGTCGAGGGACCGTTCGACGCGGTACCACCCGCCGCCGGCCTCGACGCCCGTGGGGCCGACGGTTTCGAGCGTGGTCCAAGTCGCGCCGTTGTCCGGGGAGAGCTGCACGCGGAAGACGTCGGTATTCGGCGCGCCGCCCTGGTTGTTGCTGAACCAGCGCCAGTAGGAGAGCTTGACGCCCGAGCGCGCGACGAGGCTGACGGGGGGCGAAGTAAGAGTGACGCGCCCGCCGTCGACGTCGAAGGCGCCGATGCTCGAGCCCGCGCGGGGGTCGGTCGACGCGCAGGACTGACCTTCGGGGCAGCCGCCGGCTTGGGCGAGCGTGGGCTCGGGCTTGGCGAGCGACCAGAAGCCCGCGGTCGCGGTGTCGGCGGGGTCGGCGAGCGACCAACCCTCGGGAGACTCAAAGCGGAAGCGCGCGACCTCAACGACCTTGCCCGCGAGGAACGTCATCGGCGCGTTCGCGCCGCCGGCGGGGTAGGTGAGCGTGCCGGCGCGCTGAGCCTGGAGCGAGACGAAGAGCTGCGGATGATCGCCGCACCGGCGCGAGCGGACGACCGCGGTCCACTGGTTGTTGCCGATCGCGTTCATAGGCACCTGGGCCCAGTTGCCGTCGTCGGTTCGGTAGTTGGCGACGACGGTGCCGGGGAGGACGAGGTCCTCGCGCGGATCGACGCTGACCGTGAGCGTCACAGGGATGCCGGGTTCAGCCGAGGGCGGGATGGTGCCCACGGGCGCGATCACGGGCGGGAGGTACGCCTCGTTCATGAGGCGTCCGAGGTCGAGCGCGCCGCCGGTTGCCACCTTGCCCGCGAGCGAGGCGACAGGGCGCGCGGTCGCGAGGATCCGCTCGCGCACCTGGCGATAGTTCCACGCCGGTCGGTACGACCAGACCAGCCCCGCGGCGCCCGCGACGAAGGGGCTGGCCATCGACGTGCCCGAGCTGAACGAATAGCCCGTCGTCGCGTTGAGGCTCAGCACCTCAACGCCCGGCGCGGCCAGATCCACATTCAGGGGCGAATACTGCGAGAACGTCGCCAGCGCGTCGTTGCTGTCGGTCGCGGCGACCGAGATGATGTTGTCGAGGTTGTACCGCGCGGGGTAGTTGGCCTCCGACGCGCCCGAATTGCCCGACGCGGCGACGAAGAGGTGACCGGCCTGGCCTGCCGCGGCGATCGCGTCGCGCAGCGCCTGCGAGAACGCGGGCGAGCCCCACGAGTTGTTGCTGACTTTCGCGCCCATCGCGACGGCGTACTGGAGCGCGGCGATCGCGCCCTCGGTGGTGCCGTCGGTCGGGCCGATGAACCGAAGCGGGAGGACTTTGCAGGACCACATCACGCCCGCGATGCCGCGGTTGTTGTTGCCCACGGCGCCCAGGATGCCCGCGACGTGCGTGCCGTGGAACGCGTCGGCGTTGGTGTTGTTGGTGTTGGTGAGAAAGTCCCAGCCTCGGACGTCGTCGATGAGCCCGTTGCCGTCATCGTCGAGACCGTTGCCCGCGATCTCGCCCGGGTTGACGAAGATGTTGCCCGCGAGGTCGGGATGGTCGGCGTTGATGCCCGAGTCGATGACGGCGATGCGGAAGCTCGCGTCGCCCGTCCGCAGATCCCACGCCGAGGGCGCGTCGATGTCGGCGCCCGGGATGCCGATGCGCCCGTTGACCACCTGCCCGATGTTGAACATCCCCCACTGCTGCGACCACTGCGTGTCGTTGGGCACGCGCGCGACCGACCAGACATAGTCCGGCTCGGCGTACTCGATCAGGTCCGGGCGCGAACGCGCGCGCCTCAGCGCTTCCTCGGCGCTCACGCCCGTCCGCAGCGAGACCAGACCGGGCACGAGCGTGAATCGCGTCGAGACCTCGCCTTCAAGAACCTTCACGAGCGCGTCGAGCTCTGACTCGGCGCCCGCGCGCAGCTTCACCATCACGCGGCCCGGCGCGTGGGCTTCGGCGATCGTGGGCAGTTCTTCGCGCGAGACAGGCGGAGACGCGCCCAGCGCACCCGCGAACAGCGACAAGGCCGATCCTGCAACAAGCGTGCGCAGCCCCACCCCGGCGAACGCGAGGCGTCCGCGGCACCGGCGGGATTGGTCGGGTCTGAGGTTCATCCGGCGCCCTCCCCCAAGCGCTGGCGGGCACAACCCGGCAGTACGCACGCCAAAGTACCCCGGATTCGATGCGGCGAACACCGAACAGACCCGAACGAGCACAAACTTTGCGGACGGGCCGGACTTGGGCGGCAAACACGGCACAGCCCGCATCGGCTCACACCGGCCGAAGAGGGACAGCCCCCTGGAAAGAACACGCCCCGCATTTCTACGGGGCGTGCCGAGGTTCAGAAGGCCTGTCTGAGCGAGCGATTACTCGCAGCCGGCCTCGAAGGCGCTGACAAAGGACACGAAGTCGTCCGAGTCAACAAAGCCGGTGTCGTCAAAGTCGGCGCTGACGGTGCAGCTCGGGTCGGGCTGCCCGACGTCGGTGCACCCGAGCGTGAAGGCCGCGACAAACGCGACGAAGTCGTCGGAGTCGATGAATCCGGTGCCGTCGAAGTCGGCCGAGCAGTAGGGCGGGATGACGGCGACCCAGCCCTCGGTGTTGCCGGAGGGGTTGATGCCGATGCCGCAGATCACCGAGCCATCCGCGGAGATGCCGGTCGCGCTGCGGAGCACCCAGCCGGTGGTGTCGACGCCCAGCTCAGTGAGGACATTCTGGAGGTCGCGCAGGCCGCGGGTCCGGTCCCAGATGAAAGCGCGCGTGCCGGTCGGGAAAATGCCCGCGCGGCCGACGACCACGAGCCCGTTGTGATTCGTCGCGAGCGCTTCGGAGAACTGGCGCCCGCCGGGCAGGATGCCCAGGGGCTTGGCGACGCTCAGCACGTCCCAGCGCGCGGCGATGGTGAAGTTGCCCGAGTTGGCGGCGTAACCGACGACGATGCGCCCGTCGCCCGAGACGGCGTTGCCCTGCGAGAACGTGCCGGAGCTGCCCGGGAAGACGTCGAGGTTGAACGTGCCGTTGATCGGATTCCAGATGTAGGCGGTGAAGGTGTCGGCGATGTCGGTCGAGCCGGTCGCGACCTGTCCGTCGGCAGAGAGGCCCAGGCCCAGTGAGACGACGGTGTCCTGCTGGAGGTCGGGAATCTGCTGAAGGCCCGAGTTGGTCCAGAGGGCCGAGTAGGTGCCGAAGACCGGGTCGCGGTCGCCGGAGCCGACGATGACTTCACCGTTGGCGCTGACGGCGTAGGCACCGGAGCCGAAGAAGCCCGTGGGGCTGGTGCCGCCGAGGGCGGTGAAGACGCCGTTCTCGTAGCGGAAGGCTTCGTTGCCGTTAACGCCGCCGCCCTCACCGACGACGACGCCCGAGTCGGTGACGGCTGCGGCATTGCCAGCGAGCGCACCGCCGGGGAGGTCGCCCAGGCTCTGAAGAATGCCGTTCTGGAAGAGGATCGCCTCAGACTGACCGGCGCCGACGATCGAGTAGCCGACGACCTTGGTGCCATCGGGCGAAACGCCGCGGGCCTCGGAGTAGAACGTGCCGCCGGCGAGGTCGCCGATGCCCGTGAACGAAGGATTCACGGCGCTGACCATGCTCGTCGCGCCCGCCAGACCCGCCAAGAAGCACAACCGCGCGGCCAACCGCGCCCGCCCATCACGCAACTTCATCGACATATCACCTTTCTCTCGCGCCGGGGCGCCGCGGCCATGGCCTGCGTGCCCCGAATCGCCCGCCTCGTCGCGCGCCCATGCGGCGGCGACTCACCCCGCGCCCTTGCGAGCGCAGCTTTCGCGGTGCGGACACCAAGTCCGACCCGCAGGTAGAGTTTAGATGCACCCCGGGGCTGTCCCCGTCAGGACGGGATGAAACTCGTGCAGTTTTTGCCTCTCGGACGTCGCACCAAAGTCGAAAAGCTCAAGCCAGCCCCGGGCAGTATCACACCGTTGCCCGGGTGCAGCAGGAACCGCACACAATCCGAATCGGATTGGGCCTCGAGTGGTGAAAAGAGAGGCCCCCGGGGGAACGCACCCGGGGGCCTGCATCACGAATTCAGGATGTCACGGACGTGGGCTTAGTTGCAACCGACCTCGAACGCTTCGACGAAGGCGGCGAAGTCATCGGAGTCAACGAAGCCGGTGCCGTCGAAGTCCGCGCTGCGGGTGCAGGCGGGGTCGGGCGAGCCAGCGCCGTCGCAACCGAGCTCGAAGTCGGCGACAAAGGCGGTGAAGTCATCGGAGTCGACGAAGCCGGTGCCGTCGTAGTCGGCGGGGCAGCAGGTCACGATGCTCGGGTTGGCGAGGATGTCCAGGTCGAGCTGATCGACGAGGCCGTCGCCGTTGAAGTCACCCTGAGCCCAGCCGCCGTTGAGGCCCTGGTTGGCCGTGACGATGGCGAGGTCGAGGGCGTCGACGCTGCCGTCGAGGTTGGCATCACCGAACTCGGTGCCGAGGATGCCGCGGACCAGGGCGCAGACGTCGCCCTGGTTGACGGCGAGGTTGCCGTCCATATCGGCGGAGAGGTCGAAGAAGACGGCCTCTTCGAGGTTGCGCCAGTTGGCGACGACGCCGAGGATGCCCTGAACATTCTTGAACTGGCGGTAGACGTAGTCGATGTCGTGGTTGTTGATGACGCCGTCGGCGCCGATCGGGTTGTGGCCGCGGGTGGCCTGACGCGTGCCGTTGGTGATGTTGGGGTTTGAGACGTCGCCGCGCGAGTCGCCCGCGGCGTAGGCCTTGCCGGTGGCGAGCGTGGTGCCGAAGAAGTTCAGGTTGCCGAGGATGGCCTGCGAGGCGTTGTCGACCTCGGTGAAGCCGGCGAGGCGCGAGGTGTTGCCGTTGCCGCTGTCGATGACGAGGCCGTCGGCGTAGTAGCGGAAGTCGGCGCGGTTGTAGTTGCCGTCACCGTTGAAGTCACCGAGGATCTCGATCGAGGCGTCGGTGCCGGGGATGGAGGTGACGTTGGGAACGACGGTGAGGCCTTCGGCCAGAAGCTTGCCCGAGGCGTTCGGGGCGGTCCAGGCCGGGCCACCCTCGCGCTGACGGAGGGCGCGCATCATGTCGGGGAGGTCGTTGGTGTTGCGGAGGCCGTCGCCGTTGAAGTCACCGGCGATCATGTTGCGGAGGGGGAGGTTGGTGTTGTAGGTGAGCTGAGCGCCGCCCTGGCTGAGGTACCAGTTCTGCGTGCCCGTGACGCCGTCGGTGTAGGTCTGGTTCTGCTGACGGATCGGGACGATGCCGGCGCGCGAGCGGGTCGTGGAGTTCAGCGTGCCATTGCCCCAGGCGTCGAACACGCTGTTGCGGAAGACGGTGGAGTTGGTCTTGATGAAGTCCTGGAGAGACTGGGAGAGGTTGGGGTTGGCGACGAGCTGCTGGGGGTTGGTGAGCGAGGGGACGAAGTCGAGCGCGGCGATCGGGACGAGGTTGCGGCCCAGGTAGTCGCCGGGCATCTGGTCGTTCTCGGTCAGCGCGGGGTTGGCGTTGAAGAAGGCGAGCGAGGCGCTGATGTTGTTGATGTACTCAGCGGCCCACTCGTTGCGCATCTTGGGGCGGCCGTTGTTCGACCCGCCGAAGCGGCTGGTCGAGGCCTGCGGATCGCCGTAGGTCGTGAGCACGGAGGGACCGCCGACGATCCAGCCGTTGAGGGGGTTGTTGTCGACGACGGTGTTCTCGTTGATGCGGACGAACTGGGCCGAGGGGCCGCCCGCGACATCGAACTTGACCGAGACGAGTTCGAGGAGGCCGTTGGTCAGATAGCCGGGGACCTGGGGCGAAGCCGCGTTGACGGCCTGCTCAGCGCCCGCGTAGCCGAGGGCGAGGCGGTGGTTCTTGGTGGTTTCGATCTGATCGGCGTTGCCGTTCTTGTTGGTGGGGAAGAAGTCCTTGCCGATCTGGGTGTTGACGCCGATGGCGTTGCGGGCGCCGATGTTCTCGGCGGCGCCGAACGAGGGCTCAACGCCGATGGCGTTCTGGAACGCGTTGCGGGTGCCCGAGCCCGAGTCACGGGTGGTGAAGACGAAGTTGTACCCGTCGCGCGTGCGGCCGGTGGCCGACAGGTGCTTCAGGTCGGTCTGCGTGATCTCGCGGACATCGGTGCCGAAGTTGGCGACCGCGGCGACCGGGGCCCAGACGATGAACGTGTCGAACAGGGTGTTCGCGTTGGCCGAACCGGGGTTGGCGGGGTCGAAGAGGTTGGCGGTCAGGCCCAGGTCGGCGAGCTTGTTGGACTGGGTGGTGCTGGAGCCGTCGGGGTTGAGGGCCAGGCGCGGGTTGTTGCCGTAGGAGGGCTGCAGGGGCTTGCGGAAGGGGCTGAGGAGGTCGACGGAGCCCGTGCGGAAGACGGCCCACGAGGCGGGGACGTCGACAATGGCGACGTCGGGCTGCATGCCACCGGCCGCCGCGCCGCTCGCGGCGTAGGTCACCGTGCGGTTGGCGTCCGTGGTCGAACGGCCGGGAGCGCCGCCGGGGTTGTTGATGTTGCCGATGCCGCCCGAAGTGAGGTTCTGGCTGGTGACGTACTGGGTGCGGTTCCAGAACGACGCGGTGGCCTGGTTGGCGCGGATCTGGCCGGCGGCGCTGCCGTCGGTGGTGACGAAAGTGGTGCCGAAGTTGATGACTTCCTGCAGACCGTTCACCGAGCCGACCGAGCGGTAGTTGAGGTACCAGAACGAGGAGGGCGTGGAGAGGTTCGGGGGCCAGCTAGCGCCGGTGCCCGTCGCGAGCTGCTGGACGGGGAAGGAGTTGAAGATACCGGCGACACCGTCGCCGTTGGCGTCGATGAAGTCGTTGGTCGACGCGGCCGAGCGCGAGAAGGGCTGGAGCAGCGTGGCGCCGGTCAGGTTAATGACGCGGTTGCCGGTATCGGGGACCTGTTGGGCCTGGGCGACGCCAGCGGCGAGGCCACAGACCGTCATCAGCGCGAGAACCTTGCGATCAGACATCATCGTGAATCTCCTCAGTTCGAGCACGAGCGGACAAGCACAAATCCACGCCCCGGGCACGAAGGGACAACCTTCGCGCCGCCGCGATCTCTCCACGACACCGATTGCGTCCTGCGTTTCTCTCTCGATCCCTCCCGAGCGGTGCTCGGGTCCCTCGGCCTCGTCCCGCGTCCGCGGGGGCCTCGGGCAAAGACACGGGCCTGCCTTTCGGCGAGCCCGCGCGGTGTGAACTCAGTCGATCGGGCCCTGGCCCGGGAAGGCCTTCCAGACGAACTGGTCAAGGGAGATGGAGTAGAAGCGATCGCCCCACTTACGGCCGTTGGACGAGGCCTTGATGTCCAGACGCTCGACATGGCCGTCGACGAACGCGTAGTTGGACGTGCCGCCGAAGGCCTTGTCGCCCTTGCCCGAGTGACGCCGGCCGACGGCGTTGAGCTCGGTGGGCGAGCCGAAGAGGTCGTTGCCGGGGAGCTGGTCGCTGGGGAGGATCTCGCCGTTGTCGGGATAGAACCAGGCGGGGCGGTCGGCCGAGCGGACCGGCGGCGTGTTGAAGATGTCGCTGTCGGAGCCCTTGAAGGGCGTGATGGGGCGATGGCTCTTGACGAGCGCCTCGCCGCCGTCGTTGACATCCGAGAGCGAGAGCCAGTTGTTGCGGTCGGTCATCTCGGTGATGGCCGCGGTGGACGAGGGGTTGGTCGGGTCCGAGGAGCGGACGAAGACGTTCCGGCGGAGGCCCTCGCCCTCGTTGATCTTGTTGCGGGGGATGATCGCGCCGTTGGCGGCGAAGGCGACGCGCTTGGCCTGGCGGTCGAAGGGGTTGACCGTGCCCTGGCGCTGCTGGCCCGAACCGATCTGGTTGGGTTCCCAGTCGCGGACATCGCCGCCCGGGTTGGTGCGGGGCGCGCCCTTGTTGTACGCGCTGGGACAGGTGAAGGCGTTCTCGGGGACCTGCCCGTTGTCAAAGAGGAAGAAGCTCCAGTGCAGGTAGTGGAAGCCCGGCGGGATCGAGCGCGTCTGCTCCGCAGCGATCCAGGTGTCGGGGCGGTCGGCGCGGGCGTAGGCGTAGGAGAGCGGGAAGTAGTCGCGGAAGGTGGTGTTGTACGTCGCCATCGCCTGCATGATCGAGCGGGCGTTGGCGCCGCAGAGCGTTGCGCGGGCCGACTCGCGCGCCGCGCCCAGCGAGGGCAAAAGGATGCCGATCAGAAGCGCGATGATGGCAATCACCACCAGCAGCTCGATGAGCGTGAAGGCCTTGACTCTCACTCCCCGACCACTCGACGTCGTCATGACGGACTCCTCGCGAAACTTCTCTCGTCCTCTCGCACGGAGGGGCGTTGCGCCCGCGATGCACCGTGCCCCAAACGCTAACCGCAAGGCGTGCGCGGGTGGTCAGTCTTGAGTCATGAGACGATGAAACCACGGCTCAGCGAGTGTTCAGATTTGGTTTGAATCCTCCGCGCGTGAAGCTTGTGTTTGTGTCGCGTTCAGATCAGCCGGGCCGCCGACAACGAGCCGCGCAAAGAACAACACCCCGGCGCGGGCCGGGGTGCTGGTCAGAATTGCGCGATGGATCGGGCTGCGTCAGCAGCCGGCGTTGAAGGCCTGCGCGAACGCGATGAAGTCGTCGGAGTCCACGAAGCCCGAGCCGTCGAAGTCGGCCGACTTGGTGCAGCCCGCGTCGGCTCCGCTGGCGCCCGTGCCCGCGCCCACGCAGCCGCGCTCGAAGTGGTCGACGAAGAGCACGAAGTCGTCCGAGTCAGCAAAGCCCGAGCCGTCGTAGTCCGACGCGCACGGCACGGCGATCGAGACATCATCGACGTACCAGAGATCGCTGCTCGCGTTGCCCGTGGCGCGGAAACGCACGGCGAACTTGGCATGCCGCGCCGCCGCGATGTTCGGAACGCTCACGAGCTGCTGCGTGAAGACGCTCTGGTTTCCGCCCGGCGTGGTGATCGTCGCGAGCGTGGTCCAGACGCTCGAGGAGTTGAGATACTCGACGATCAGGCTCTCGGTCGAGGCCGGCCCGCGGGCCTGCGTCGCAAAGCGCAGCTCGATGGGCTGCGAGTTGCCGGCGAGGTTGATCGCATTGGACTCGAGCCGGCGCGCGATGTTGATCGCCGCCGAGCGGACGCCCGAGGGTTCGGCAACCGCGCCCGTGTTGGCCGCGACGCCCGTGTCGCGGTAGACCCAGCGCGTCACGTCGAAGGTCGTCGACTCGAAGTCGTCGCTGAAGGGCAGCGTGCGCGGGAAGGCGATGCGATACGCATCGGCAACCGCGCGGCCCGCGTTGACGCGCCCGCGGCCGAAGGTGTTGTCCTCGCCGGCGGTGCCCAGATCGTCGACGTTATTGAACAGGATCGTCCGCACCTGGGTCGCGGTGAACGAGGGATTGACCGAGAGGATCAGACCCGCGACGCCCGCCGCGGCCGGGCAGGCCATCGACGTACCGCCGAGGGTCGCCGTCGCGGTCGAGCTGGAGAGCCAGGTGCTCAGGATCGCATCGCCCGGGGCCATGACGTCCAGCGCGGCGCCGAAGTTCGAGCTGCTGACCTTCGCGTCCGAGGAGTTCGTTGAGCCGACCACGATGAGGTTGGGATAGTTGTCGGCGCCCAGATCACTGCCCGCGTTGCCCGCGGCCCAGAACCAGAGGCTGTTCCAGGTGTTGATCATCGTGCCGCCGGTCGTGTTGTTCGAGCTGGTGTTCACGCCCGAGTACGAGGTGCTGACGATCCGCGCGCCGTTCTGCGCGGCCCACAGAGCGCCGGCCTGAAGGGCCGAGAGCGACGAGTTGCCGCTCGAAAGATCGCTGACCCGCACGGGCATCAGCCGCGAGTTCCAGTTGACGCCCGCGACGAGCAGCGCGTTGTTGCCCGAGGCGCCAGCGATGCCCGCGCAGTGCGTGCCGTGGCCGTTGAGATCATTCACCGCACCGCCCGAGCTCTGCGCAACGGCCGTGCCCGAGGCGCTGTTCGCGCCCGAGACCAGGTTCGAGACCAGGTCGACGTGATCGAGGCGGATGCCCGTGTCGGTGATCGCGATGGTCACGCTGGTCGAGCCCGTGGTCAGGTCCCAGGCGGGCTCGGTGTTCATGCGCTGGTGCGCGTACTGGCTGCCGTAGTTCGTGTCGTTGGGAACACGGGCGGGGAAGACGATCCAGTCCGGCTCGGCGTACTCGTACTGACCGGTCGCCATCAGGAAGGCCGAGAGCTCGTTCTCGCTCACGCCCTCGGGGACTCGGACGATGTAGTGGTCAGTCTCGGGCTGCACACGGAGCGTGATGGGCGCGAGACGGTCGATGGCCTCAAGGCGCTGGGCGGCAAGGTCCGCGGCGCCTCGCGCGAGCGCCCCGTCCGCCGGTTGCACGGGCCGAACGATCAGCGCGCCGGAGAACTCCATATGGCCCGGCATCGGGGCGTACTGCGGGGGCATGACGTCCAGGGCGAGGAGCGCGTCGGCGTCGCCCGGCTTGAGATTCAGGCTCGCGGCGATCCGGCCCGCAACCTCGGGCGAGCCTGCGTGCGCAAGCGGGGCGCCGAGCGTGCCGCCGGCAAGGATCAGGAGCGCGAAAAGACGGTGATTCATCATCTCTCTCCAGAATGTTTCGACGCGCCGTTACGGGCAGGTCGTGCTGAACTCGGTCACAAACTGAATGAAATCGTCGGCATCCACGAAGCCGGTGCCGTCAAAGTCGGCTGAGCGCAGGCAGGCCGGGTCAGGCCCGCTGGCGCCCTCGCCCGGGCCGCGGCATCCGAGCTCGAACTGACTCACGAACAGCGTGAAGTCGTCGGAGTCGACGAAGCCCGAACCGTCAAAGTCAGCGGGGCAGGGCTGACATTCGTCGGGGATGCCGTCGGTGTTGACGTCGGCGCTGGTGCCCATCGCGATGTCAACGGGGTCGGGGCGAAGGTTGCTGTTGCAGTCGGCGTTGTTGAACGCGGCCATGAGCGCCGGCTGCACGCTCGGGCGCGGGCCGATGTTCTGACTCGCCGGGTTCGCGCCCGACTGCTGGGGCGAGCCGGTCTGACGCAGGAACTGACGCACCTGCGCGGGCGTGAGCGTGGTGCCGGTCACCGCGCGGTACACCGCCTGAAGCCCGACGGCCGCGGAGGCGACCACCGGCGTCGCGCTGCTCGTGCCGTTGAACGTCGCGGTGTAGAAGAAGTTGATCCCGCCCGTGGAATACAGCGAGCCATAGCCGAGCGTGTGCACGCGCTCGCCCCAGCCCTGAAGGTCGAGCGTCGCGCCGTAGTTCGAAAAGCCCAAGCGCGAACGGTCGGTTGTCGAACCGCCCGACACGGCAGGCGCGGCGCCCGCGCCGACCATGATCGCGCCCGAGTCGTTCGCGAGCAGGAAAGGCCAGTGCCCGCCGTTGCCGGTCGAGTAGATCGCGGCGTCGAGATTCTGATTCCCGTTGCCCGCAGCGGCGACGACGACGCGTCCGGCGCCGACGGCCTGCCTGATCGCGTCATAGTTGGGCTTGAACCACTCGACGGGAACGTAGTTGGTCCCGCCGTTGGGCCCGCCCCACTGCTGCTCGATGACGATGACGTCGCCCGCACGCATCGCGTTGGACGCGGCGGTGATCGCGCCGGGCAGGTTGTACCCGGTCGTGAAGTTCGTCGGCGCGATGTAGGGCGACGCGCCGTGGACCGCGCCGGTGGTGCCCTCGCCGTTGCTGCGACTCACGAGCACGCCCATCACGGCGGTGCCGTGGTTGGTGTCGTTGAAAGGATCTTGGGGCGTGCCGGCGTTGACGGAGGTCATCGCGGGCAGGTCAAAGTGGTTGGTGTTCCACGAGTACTCGAGGTCGATCACGCGGATGCCCGAGCCCGTGCCGCCGGGCCAGGTCCAGATCGAGGTCGAGCCGACGCCGTTGGTCGGTGCCTGCATGTAGCGCTGCAGCGAGACGTAGCTCGGCACCACGGGCTGGGGCACGGGTGGGCAGCTCGGGAGCGCGTACAGCACGTCGGGCCGGGCGCGCAGCGCGTCAATCGCCTGCTCAAGGTCCACACCGGGCGCGAGCCGCAGGTCCATCGTCAGGCGCAGGTCGGGCAGGTCGGGCCCGAAGACCGCGACGGCCGCGGCGCGCTGAGCCTCAAGCTCCGCATCGTCGATCGTGTGCAGCCGCGACCACGTGCCCGCGGGGAGCGCGGGGACATTCACGCCCCGGCCCGCGAAATCGGCGAGGCCGACGAGGGTGTGGTTCTCGACGCGCACCGGCGTGCCGCGCGTGAACTGCACGATCACGCGCCCGGGCTCAACGTTCCCGCCGAAGGCCTTGATCGCCTCGCTCGCGGGCTCCCACGCCTGAGCACAGACCGTGCTGGCGAGACCCGCGACGAGCGCGAGCGCGCTGACCATCCACGTGGCGCGACGGAAGGCGCTCGCTCGCTGTGCGTCCAGCATCTCCAAAGTCTCCTGTCCGGCCCTGCGCGAATGCGCCGACGGCCTCGGATCTCGCCCTACAAACATGCACCGCGGAGGCCCGAAACGCCAAACCGCGATCGACGCGGCGTGCGCGTACAGGCCCCGGTTGCCCGCGTGTGCGGGGGTCGATTCGCAACGCCCACAGGCTGGGTTCCGAGAATCTCCCGATCCTGCGCGGGTACCCAAACAAAAACTGAATGGCTTACTTGAGCCGGTCCGGGACAAGCCCGTGGAGCGTTTTGAGCTCCTCGGCCTTGGCGCGGGGCATGATCAGCGTCGCGTCGGGCGTCTGCACCACGATCAGGTCATCGCAGCCCAGGAGGGCGACGGTGTGACCGGGCTGGCTCGCGACGACCAGCGAGTTTCGGCAGTTCACGGTCATCGGCGTGCCGGGGCCGATGGTCCGGTTGCCCTGCGCATCGGGCCCGAGGGTCTGGGCGTAGCTGGGCCAGCTGCCGACGTCGAGCCACGAGACGTCCATCTGCACGCCGCAGATGCTGAAGGACTTGTCGCCGGCCTTGATGCGCGCGGCGACGGGCTCCATCACGGCGTAGTCGACGCTGATCTTGGGCAGCGTGGGATAGACGCGCGCGACGGTCTCCTGCTGCTTGGGCGTGCCCCAGGCGTCGGCGATCTCCATCATGCCCGCGTGCGACTCGGGCTTGAACTGCTTGAGGGCGTCGAGGAAGGTCGAGGCCTTCCAGACGAACATGCCGGCATTCCAGCCGAAGACGCCCGACTCGACATACGCCGTGGCGCGGGCGAGGTCGGGCTTTTCGACAAAGCGGGCGACCTGGAAGGCGAGCTGCTCTTCGCCGGGCTTGACGCCCGGGACGTTGCGGATGGGCGCGCCGCGCTCGACATAGCCGAAGCCCGTCGCGGGGTACGTGGGCTTGATGGAGAAGACGACCATCCGGCGGGGGTCGCTCTCGACGAGGCGGAAGGCCAGGTCCATGCGCGCGCGGAAGACGTCGTCGGGCTCGATGATGTGGTCGGCCGTCAGGACCGCAAAGATCGCGTCCGGGTCGCGCTTGGCGAGGACCGCGGCGCCGAAGCCGACGGCATTGACGGTGTCCCGGCCCATCGGCTCGCCCAGGATCTGTCCGTCCGCGAACTCGGGGAGGTCAGCGCGGATCGTGCCGCGGTAGCCTTCGGAGGTACAGATGTATCGGCAGTCGACGGGGACGATGCCCTCGAGCCGGCGCGCGGCCACCTCCAGCAGCGAGCGCGGCTGGGCCTCGCCCTTGCGCTGGATGAAGCGGATCAGCTGCTTGGGGTGACTCTGCCGAGACATCGGCCAGAGCCGCGTGCCCGCGCCGCCCGCCATGATCATCGCGTACCTCATCGACGCCTCCCTGCACCACCCCCACCGCCCCCACCTGCCGCTGCCCCGAACACTGCCGAGACGATATCGTCGGCCGACGCGGACGCGGACTTGTCCCCGAGGCGCCCGACGGCCACTTCAACCAGTCTTTCGGCCTCGACGCGGACTTCGCCCAGCGCGACCAGCGCCTGGATCGCCTCGGCGACCGGGCCCATGGCTTCCACCGCCGGCGCACGCCGGGCGGGCGCGAGGTTCAGGCTCGCCGCGTTCAGCGCATCGACCTCGCCCGGCGCGAGGAACGCCTCGACCTTGCCATGCAACTCCGCGACGATCGTTTCGGCCAGGCGCTTGCCGACCTCGGGCAGTTGGGTGAGGGCCTTGACGTCGCGGGCTTGGATCGCTCGTGCGACCACCGCGGGTTCGACGGCCAAGGCCTTGAGCGCCTTGCGGTTGCCGATGCCTTTGACCGTCGTGAACAGCTCGAAGAACGCCCGGTCGTGTCGGGCGGCAAAGCCAACAAGCCGCGGCACGAAGCTCGCGCCCTGGTTGGGCGAGTCGAGATACTCGATCGTGTGCAGGGTGACGCGGAGGGGCTTGGCGCCCGCGGCAAAGCGCTCGGCGAGGTACGCGGGCAGCATCACCTCGCGGGCCGAACCGTCCCCCTGGGCCAGCACGGCCGTGAGACCCTCGACCGACTCAAGCTCGCCCTGCACACGACAGATCATGCGTCCTCTTTCAACTGACCCGGCAGCCGCCCCCCGCCAGCCCCCGGGCCCTCGCCCATCCAAACCGGCAGTCTTTGCGCAGCGTGGGCCGGAAAGCGTACCGCGGTTCAATGCGGGCCGGTCGAGAGCCGATAACTCATATTCGCAGAGGTCATCGGCCGGATCGGGCTGAGGGATCGAATCCCCGCCCAACTCCCAGCCCCGACCTTGTGCCCGAGGAGCGGAGAGATGGCAACCCCGAATCAGACTCCCGTCGTGCTCGTGGGCACGGTGCACACCGTCGCGGCGCTGGCGCGCGCGATGAGCGTGACGCCCGGCACGCCCGACGTGCTCGGGTGCGTGCTGCTGGGCAAGGCGCCGACCTTCGCGGGCGCCTGGCCGGACCTTGCGATCCTGGGCACCTTCGACTCGGCCGAGCAGCTCACGGGCTTTGCGCCCACGCTGCTTGATGCGCACCCGCAGACGTCGGCGATCGTGACGCTCCCGGGCGAGATGCGTTCGGAGCAGGCGCGGGTGCGGGCGATTCTCGCGGAGGCGGGCGTGGGCGTGCGGGTGGTTCCGCCGCTGACGGACCTGTTGCGGGGCGAAGGGCTGCGCCAGGCGGGCGCGCCCAGGCCCAGGCTCGACTTTGCGGACTTGATCGGGCGCGTGCCGTACGAGCTCGACCGCGCGGCCGTGCGCGAGATGATCGAGGGCAAGCGCGTGCTCATCACGGGCGCGGGCGGCTCGATTGGCTCCGAGATCGCGCGGCTGTGCGCGGGGTTCGGGCCCGAGCGGCTGATCCTGATGGAGCGCGGCGAGAACGCGCTGTTCGAGATCGACCGTCAGATCGCCAGGCGCTCGCCGGGCGTCACGCGCCGGGCGCTGCTGCACGACGTGACCGACGCGGAAGCGACGCGGCGCGCGCTTGAGAACGAGCGGCCCGATGTGGTGTTCCATGCCGCGGCGCACAAGCACGTCCCGCTGATGGAAGATCACCCCGCCCACGCGGTGACGAACAACCTGCTGGGCACCAAGTCGATCGCCGACGCGAGCGTCGCGGCGGGCGTGTCGCGGTTTGTCATGATCTCCAGCGACAAGGCCGTGAACCCGACGAGCGTGATGGGCGCGACCAAACGCCTCGCCGAGCTGTACGTGCAGTGGCTCCACCGCCAGACGCTGGGCGGGCGGACGAAGATGAGCATGGTGCGGTTCGGCAACGTGCTGGGGAGCGCGTGCTCGGTGCTGCCGATCTGGGAGGCGCAGATCGCCGACGGCGGGCCCGTGACCGTGACCGACCCGCGGATGACGCGGTACTTCATGACGATCCACGAGGCGGCGACGCTGGTGATCCAGAGCGCGACGATCGCGGCCGACGACGACGCCGCGGTGTACGTGCTGGACATGGGTGAGCCGGTGCGGATCGCGGAGCTGGCCGAGCGGCTCGTGCGGGCGCACGGGTACCGGCCCGTGGTGACGGGCGTGGGCGAGAGCGAGCGCGAGGCGCTGGACGATCTGCCCGCGATGGAGATCGCGGTGACGGGCGCGCGTCCGGGCGAGAAGCTGCACGAGGAGCTGGCGTACGCGGCGGAAAACCTGACGCCGACGCCCTACGCGGGCATCCGCTCGTGGAAGGGGCGGCTCGCGACGAACTTTGATGGTCAGGCGATGATCGCGGACCTGAGCGCCGTGCGCGCGAGCATGGAACCCGCGCTGGTCGTCGAGGCGATCCGGCACTGGGTGCCCGAGATGGTGCGCCCGGGCGCGAAGCCTGTGCCGACCCCCGCGGGCATCCGGGCGGCCTGAACCCCGCCCCGAGCGGCCTCAATCGGATAAACTGAGCCCGGCATGGACGAACGCCAGAAGATCCTCCGCGAGACCGTGCGCGCCCGCGACCGGGCGCAGGCGCTGCTCAAGGAACTGCTCGACGCGCGCTCGCTCTCCGAAGAGGCCCTCAAGGCCGGCGGGCAGAGCGACCTCTACAAGCAGGTCACGGGCAAGAGCTCGCTCGAGAATGCGATCGCCAGCGCCCAGCGCATGGTCGAGACCTGCGAGCGTCAGATCCAGGACTTCCGTCAGGGCCTTTCGCCCGAGGACGCCGCGGTGCTCGACGAAGTGATGCGCAAGTGACGTTGGGCGCGAGTGGCGAATCTCGCATCGCGAATCGGGGGAAGCCCGATCGCTGACGCGTGCGCTCGCTGAATCGTCCCGACTCACGATTCGCGCGGCCTTCGTTCACACCCCCGTCGAACCAAAGCCCTTCTCACCCCGGCGAGTTTCGTCGAGCTCTTCGACGACGGCGATTTTCGCGTGCGCGACTGGGCTGATCACGAGCTGCGCGATCCGCAGGCCGTGGGTGATCGTGAAGGGCTCGCGGCCGAAGTTGATGACCGCGATGCGCAGCTCGCCGCGGTAGTCGGCATCGATCGTGCCGGGCGAGTTGGGCATGCCCAGGCCGTGGCGCGTCGCCAGACCCGACCGCGCGCGGACCTGGCCCTCGTAGCCCACGGGGATCGCGACGATCAGGCCCGTCGGCACGATCGCGATCTGCCCCGGCGCGAGCACCAACTCGGGCGCGCTCTCGGGCAGGCACGCCGAGATATCCAGGCCCGCGGCCAGCTCGGTCTGATACCGAGGCAACGTCGCGCGCGGATCCAACACCTTCACCCGCAACTCAGGCCGATGGACGAATCCTTCCATATCTCACGGTAGGGGAAGAAGTGGTCGAGTGGTCCAGTGGCGCAGAGGCAGAGTGGCACAAAGGCACAATCGCGCAGCGACGCAGTGAAGAGCGCGCGTGCTGCGACCCGTTGGCCTTTCCGAATGCCGAATCGCGGTCTTTAGCTCAGGCCGCCCTTGAACTGGGCCTTCTTGAACTTCTCGCGAAGGCGGCGGAGTTCGGGCGTTTCCTTCATGATTTCCTCGGCGCTGCGGCCGGGCGGGCCCTTGCGGCCCTTGCCGCCGGTCCGCGAATCGCCGCCCGAACCGATCGCGATCTCGGGCAGAGGCTTGAGCGCCTTGAGCGAGAGCGAGATCCGCCGGGTGTCCTTGTCGACCTTCAGCACCTTGGCCTGCACGACCTGATCGGCCTTGAGCACCTCGCCCACGGCGTTGACGCGCTTGTGGTCGAGCTCGGAGATGTGCACCAAGCCCTCGACGCCCGGCGCGACTTCCACAAACGCGCCGAACTCGAGGATCTTCGTCACGCGCCCGGTCACTTCCGCGCCCTCGACGATCGCGCCCGCGGCCGTGGCGAACGGATCGCCCGAGACCTGCTTCAGGCCCAGCGAGATGCGGTCGTTCTCCCAAT
Source organism: Planctomycetota bacterium (assembly GCA_033763435.1). GTDB lineage: Bacteria > Planctomycetota > Phycisphaerae > Phycisphaerales > UBA1924 > JANRKN01. The sequence continues at coordinate 28,230 of JANRKN010000067.1, read as the reverse complement.
CGAGCTTCAGGATGCGGACGCTGACCTTCTGGCCCTCGGAGACGTACTTGGCGACGGCTTTCTCGCCGAAGCCCGCGCGGTCGTAGGTGAGGTCGGAGATGTGCACGAGGCCGTCGACGCCCCCGATGTCGACGAACGCGCCGAAGGGCATGATCTTGCGGACGGTGCCCTCGACGGTCTGGCCTTCCTGCAGCGTTTCCTTGAGCTTGGTCGCGTTGCGCTTGCGCTCCTCATCGAGCAGGTCGCGGCGCGACAGGACGATGTTGCCCCGGCCCGCGCGCTCGACGCGCGAGACTTTGCACGTCATGCGCTCGCCCACGAAGACCGAGAGGTTCTCCGTGCGCTCGAGGGCGATCTGCGAGGCGGGCATGAACGCGCGGTGGTTGGCGACCTCGAGCTCCAGGCCCGAGGGCTTGCCGTCCTTGCCGTTGACCACGCCCGTCACGCGGGCCTCGATCACCTGCCCAGCCTCGAGCATCTCCCACGCGGCCTTCTGGACCGCGCCCGGGCGCGAGCAGATGAACAGGCTCTCGGCGGCCTCGAACTTGTCGATGACGACCTCAAGCTGCGAACCCACGACCGGGACCTGGTCCTCGGGCATCCCCTGCCGCGAGAGCACGCCCAGCTCCTTGGGCCCGAACTCGATGAAGATGTCCGTCGGGCCCACCGAGACGACGGTGCCCGTGCGATGCTCGCGACCGGCCTGAACCACCCGAGGCCCACGGATCGCGGGCGACTTGCCCGCGGCGGGCTTGGGCGCGGGCGCGGCCGCGGCCGCCGCTTCCATGTCCTTCATCGCCGCCTCGATCTCGGCGTTCACTTCGGCGGAGAGTTCGATCCCCGTCGAGGGGGCGGGCGTGTTGGTCGGCTGGGAGCTGTCGGAGGACATGAGGTTGCGGATCCTTCCCGGACCACCTCGCGGCGGACCGGTCGCGGACGGAGGTGGGGTGAGGGGCCCGACCGTCCGTCCGGCGGTGCGGGCCCGAGGGCCGAGGATTTCTCGGCCGGGGAGGCAAGTGTAACCGGGTCCGGTCCATCGGACCGCGCGGGGCCAGACTGGAGCCCAGAGGCCTCTGAAGCGCCCTTGCGCACCCGTGGCTGGGGCGCGCTTGCCGAGGCGCGCGGATCTCGGACCCGCGTACTTCGGACCTTGGAAGCTCTCAGCGTTCCTGCGTCGGGCGCGCGCGCGAGGGCCGGCGCTTGCGCGTGACCGGGCAGAGCGCCGCGACGGAGGCGTACAGCTTGCCCGCGCGGCGGGGGCGTGCCTTGTCCATGAGCTGCTTGAGCTGGAACATCAGCGCTCGCGCTTTCTTGAACTCCGCCGGCGTGAGCCACGAGACCTCATAGTTCAGCAGGAGGTTCGGGCCCGGCGGGGGCAACTCCAGAACGCCCGCCTCCGCGGAGCGCTCGATCGTGTCGGTCATCGTCCCGAGGAACGCCCGCGCCGTCGCGGCGATGCCCTGTTGACCTTCGCTTGAGTGGGCGTCGGCGGCGAAACCCATCTTGAAGTCGTCGGCCGTCAGGTCGAACAGGCGCTCGTGGTGCGTGCCGCGGACGCGCTCGCCCGACTCGATCACAAACCCGGCCCTCTTCAGCGCGTCCAGATGGCGATAGAGCGTGTCGGCCGGACGATCGAGCATCTCGGCCAGCTCGGAGGTCGAGCACGGGCCAATGCATCGCAGGGCCTGAACCAACTCGCCCCGGACGGGCGAAAGGATGACTTCCCACTGCTTGGGGCTCTGGATCGACAGGAAACGGGGTCGGGGCACGGTGCGCTCCTGGGCGGGGTCGGTTGTGCGGTCGGTGTCAGGTTTGTGACACGCGGCGAATTCTGTATGAAATACCGCCCGCGCCTCTTGCACCACGACCATCCGATGATATCGTACCATTGCGGATTGATCGCCAATCCGCAATGGTGGCGACCCGGGCTCTTCGCACGCTCGGCCTCTGGAGTGAGATCATGATCCGTTCGGCCCAACTCCGCGCTCCCGCGCTCATCGCGGCGCTCGCCGTGGCGTCCTCGCTCGCCCTTGCTCAGCCCGTCTTCCACCGGCTGGGCCTTCCGCCCGGCGACGAGCCCCAAAACCCCGCGTTCACGGACGTCTACGGCGTGTCGAACAACGGCATCGCCGTCGGTTCCATGTACGTCCCCAACGTCGGGTTCCGCGGCTTCCGCTGGACGCTCGCGGGCGGGCTCACGCAGCTCGACGGCCTCGCGCCCGGCTCGGGCGTGTTCCCGCGCGTGATCACGCCCGACGGCCTCACGATCGCGGGCGAGAACACCGGGCCCCAGCTCGCGTTCCGTCTTTCACCCCCCGCGGCACCGCAGGGGCTCGAAATCCCCGACGAGAACCTCTACGACGCGACCGCCGGCACCGACGCCTCTGACGACGGCTCGGTCGTCGTGGGCCTGCTCTCGCGGATCGAGGACGGCACCTTCCGCGCCGCGCGCTGGAGCGAGGCCTCGGGCTGGCAGGACCTGGGCGCGATCCCCGGCGATGATGAGTCGCGCGCCAACGCGGTGTCGGGCGATGGCTCGATCGTCGCGGGCTTCTCGGTGGGCTCGGAATTCTCAGCCGTGAAGTGGGACGCCGCCGGGAACATGACCGTCCTGCCCATTCCGTCAGGCGCCGAGATCGACGCGGCGGTGATCGCGATGAGTTCCGACGGCGCGGTGCTCGTCGGCCAGGTGCGCGACAGCGCCCTGCGCCCCCAGGCCGCGGTGTGGACCGAGACCACCGCGTCGCTGCTGCCGGTCCCCGAGGGCTTTGACTCGGCCTCGGCCTTCGGCGCGAACGGCGACGGCTCGGTCATCGTCGGAGTCGCGTTCATCGACGGCATCGGGGGCGACGAGCCCGTGATCTGGCGCAACGGACAGGCCTCGCTGCTCCGCGATGAGCTCATCGCCGCGGGCAACAACCTCACGGGCTGGGACCTGATCGATCTCTCCGAAGTTTCGCCCAACGGCGTGTACGTCGTGGGCCGGGCGCTCAACCCCGACGGGCTCCTTGAGTCGTTCCTCGCACAGCTCGCCCCCGCGTGCGTTGCAGACTTCGACGGCTCGGGCTTTCTGGACTCGGACGACTTCGTCGCGTTCGTCGGGCAGTTCACGCTCGGGTGCGATGCGCCCGGCTCGCCCGATGCGGGCTGCACACGCTCGGCCGACTTCGACGGCACGGGCTTTGTTGACTCGGACGACTTCGTCGCGTTCGTGCAGGCCTTCGCCTCGGGCTGCTGAACACACCCACGGGCGCGGCCGAGCTCGGACAGCCCCGCCTCAACCCTCCGGAGCCCCGCGACGAACAGCGCGGGGCTCTTTTCGTTGCGCGTCTCGCCCGTTTACATCGTCGCGCGAAGCGTCTCGACGATCCGCTGGGCGGTCCGGACGTTCACAAACCCGGCCTCGGCGTCGATCGCCGGGCGCGAGCCCGTCCGCACCGCCTCCAGGAACGAGAGAATCTCTTCCTTGATCGGCTCGGCGTCGTCGACGATCAGCGGCTCGACGTTGACCAGGTCGTGCCACTTGAGGCTCGTCAGGTCCACGCCCTGACGCAGCAGCTCGCGGACTTCGCGCATCTGCAGCTCGTTGGCGGTGCGGCGGATGAGCGTGCCGGCCTTGGCGCCGTAGTCGATCTTGATATAGGCGTTCTCGCCCGTGATGCGCGTGACGCGCTCGGTCTTGAGCGCCAGGCGCGAGGCGGTGACGTTCGCAACGCACGTGCCCTGAGGCCGGCGGAAGGTCAGCCGCGCGTTGCACAGGTCCTCGTGCTCGGTGATCACCGCCACGCCCGAGGCCTGGATCTCGTCGGGCTCCTGCCCGCCCATCAGCATCAGCACCACGTCCAGGTCGTGGATCATCATGTCCAGCACGACGCCCACGTCCACCGAGCGGAACGTCATCGGGCTCACGCGGTGGACCTCGATGAACCGCGGCACGATCGGCGGGCCCGAGGCGGTCGCCTTCTGCATCGCGCGCATGATCGGGTTGAACCGCTCGATGTGCCCGACCATCAGGCACGAACGGGTCGACTCGGCCAGGTCCTTGAGCTTGCGTGCGGTCGCGACGTCGCCCGCGAGGGGTTTTTCGATCAGGCAGGCGATGCCGGCCTTGAGCAGGGGCTCCGCGGCCGCGAAGTGATAGCTCGTGGGCACCGCGATCGAGACGGCCTGCACCCCCGCGGCGATGAGCTCCTGCACATCACCGAACGCCCGGGTCTCGAACTTGTCGGCGATCTCCTGCCTGCGCGCGGGGTTGGCGTCGACGACGCCGACCAGCTCGGTGTCGGGGAGCTGGTGATAGACGCGGGCGTGGTGCTGGCCCATGCGTCCGACGCCAACGACGCCGCAACGCAGACGGGAGGACGACTTGGACGCGGGCTGAGCCATGCCTGACGATACCGGGGCTGAGCCCCAAAAGCATCCGCCCATCCCGGGCCGGGGAAAGCCGGCTCGGCGGACGGGCGGACGCGGGTAAACGAGGGGAAAACTCGGGGAGCGGGGCCGGTCGGGGCCGGGACGCGTTTACTTCGCGGCGGCGTCGAGGGCGGCGGCGAGGTCTTCCTTGCGCGCCAGGCCCACGAACTTCTTGGCGATCTGGCCGCCCTTGAAGATGATGACGGTGGGGATCGCGGTGATGCCGAACTTCACGGAGATCGCGCGGTTGGAGTCGACATCGACCTTGCCGACCTTGGCCTTGCCGTGGTAGGTCTCAGCGACGGCGTCGATCGTGGGCGCGAGCATCCGGCACGGGCCGCACCATTCGGCCCAGAAGTCGACGAGCACGGGCTCGGACGAGCCGAGGACTTCGGCGTCGAAGTTGGCGTCGGTGAACTCTTTGACGTGAGCGTTGGCCATGATGAGACTCCTGAAGCGTGGGCCGGTGGGCGCGGGCACAGGTTCTCGCGGTGCTTCGGCCTGATCCTTCAGATGCCGGTCGCGCCCGCGAGGTTGCTTGGCGGTTTCCCGCAGCGGGCGATGATATGGACTTGGCCCGCGCGGGCATCCACCGCCCCGCGCGCGAAATCCGAAGCACCGGACGGGCGCGTCCGTTAGGGCCCGGACGCGATGACGGCCCACGCGGCATCGAGCGCGGCGCGGTGCTCGGCGACATCGTGCACGCGGAACAGCCGTGCGCCCAGCGAGAGGTGCAGCGCCGAGAGCGCGAGCGTCGGCGCCAGACGCTCGGCGGGGGTGGAATCGCGCCCGAGGCCCACGCGCCCGACGAACGACTTGCGGCTCAGCGCCGAGAGGATCGGAAAGCCGTGCGCGGCGAGCGTCGGCGTGCCACGGACCAGCGCGAGGTTCTGCGCGACGTCCTTGCCGAAGCCCAGGCCCGGGTCGAGGACGATCGACTCGCGCGCGACGCCCGCGGCGAGGGCGGCGTGGGCGCGCGAGGTCAGGAACGCCCCCACTTCGCGCACGACGTCGGCGTACTGAGGCGGGCGGTCGTAGCGGTCGGAGTAGCGGTCGGCATCGGGGGGCGCGAGGCGGTGCATGAGGATCAGGCCCGCGCCGCGGGTGGCCGCGAGGGAAAGGAGCTGCTCGTCCTCGGTTGCGCCCGAGACGTCGTTGATCGCGTCAGCGCCGGCCTCGAGTGCCGCGAGCGCGACCGAGGCGCGCGTGGTGTCGATCGAGATCGGGACCGCGTCGAGCGCGCGCTGGGCTCGCATCGCGCGGATCGCCGGGACCACGCGGGCGATCTGCTCGGCCTCAGAGACGCGCGAGGCGCCCGGGCGCGTCGATTCGCCCCCGACGTCGAGCGCGTCGGCGCCCGCCTCACGGGCGCGCAGGGCCAGCTCGCAGGCGCGCGCAGGATCGTCGTGAGGACCCGCGCCCGCGAAGGAATCGGGCGTGAGGTTCAGAATCGCCACGACCCGGGGACGGTCGAGCGTGAGCGAGCGGGTGTGGGACGCGAGCCAGCGCACGGACGAAGCGTACGCGGGGCGCAAAAACCATCGCCCCCGGGGTGTGGGCCCGGGGGCGGTGGGGACGGAGGCGGCACGGCGAGAGGCGGGGCCCGGATCAGACTTTCGGCTGGCCTTGGGTGTTCCCGGAGCGACGGGAAGGCTGCCGAACTGCCCACATGCCCAACAGGCCCGAACTCTCGAAAACGCGGTCGGGGTGCCGATCGGCTCGGGGACCGGTACCGTGTCCGTCAATGGCGAAGAGACTCAGCGAACGGGTTCAGCACATGGCCAGGAAGCTCAGCAGCACGAGCAGGCCAACCTTGCGGTGCATCTCCGAGATGACGATGAGGCTTTTGACAGCGGCCATGGGTGGTTCCTGTCTTGAGTTGTGCCCCGCTCCCGCGGGAACAGGAATGCGAGCGCTGTGCCAGTCGGGCGGGCGAGCCCTGCACGGGCCCGAACCCGCGCCCGCGGTTCCGGTGCACGGTTTTCTGGGACGTCTGACGTCGGTACGCTGTGCGGTCCCCGCGCGGTTGCGTCGGTGCATCAACGGGCGTTGCGGAAACACCACGCCGATGCCCGCGGGCACAGGGGCCGGGCTCGTGCGAACCATGATTCTCGGACTTGCCGCCATAAACTTCGGCGCCTTCGCGCTGGCCCAGGTACCGCAGGCTGAACCGCCCCCGGAACCGCCCAAGGCGGCGGCGCCATCCGACCTCTCGCCCGATCTGGGCGTGCCGCCCGCGGAGGCGATCCGAGCGTTCAACCGCGCGGAGGCGTGGGTGCGGGCGCTCGAGGTTTCGGGCCCCGGTGAACCGCCCGCCAGCGCGACGGGCGCGTTCGTCACGCTTCGGCTCGCGGGCGAGATCGTCGGGCGCGGCTGGGCGATGATGCCGGCGGATGCGCCCGCGGACGCGCCGGCCCTGGATGTACTGCGCGAGGCGACCGCACGCGCGATCAAGGAAGCCCGCGCGCGCCTGCCTGTGCAGCGGGGGCTGATGGAGGAAGAGCAGCTTCGCGCGCAGGCGCGGGAGCTGACGATCTCGCTTGAGCTGGCCGGGCCTTTGGTGCCGATCGAGCCGATGACGCTGGCCGAGGCGGACCTGACGCTCGCGCCGGGGCTGGATGGCGTCGCGGTGCGGATCGGCGACAAGCTCGAGGCGGTGTTCCCTGCGTCAATGCTCGCAGCGGGCCAGATGCCCGGGCAGGCGCTCGCGGTGGCGCAGGGCCGCGCCTCGGGCGACGTGGCGCTGGCGCTGAGCGAGAACAAGGACGCGCAGCCCGCGAGCGTGCGCGACAAGCTCGGCGCGCGGATGTTCCGCTTCCGCGTCGCGCACCTCGTGCAGCTTGGCCCGGGGCGGACGCCGACGTTCACGCTGCGGGGCGGGCGGCTGATCGCGCAGGAAGAGATGAACACTCAGGGTCTGCGCGCCGCGGCGGCGATGCTGGCCGAGCATTTGGTCCGGCGCGTGGGGCAGAGTGAGGCGCAGGCCGGGCTGGGCGTGCTGAACCCGGTGACGGGCGAGGTTGCGCCGAGCGAACGCGGGGCGTTTGAACGATCGATCGTGGCGTTCGCGCTCGCGCGGCACGGACGGCAGGCCGTGGCGCAGAAGATCCTCGAAGGCCTCACGGTGCCCAACGCCGACCAGCCCGCGTGGGACGCGCCGACGCTGGCGATGTACCTGGGCGCGATCGCGGAGCTGACGCCCGCGGGAACCTCGGCGCCCGTGGAGCTGCGTGCGGACGTAGCGCGGGCGCAGGCGCAGCTGGCGCAGGTGGTGGGCGAACGCGGCGCGCTTGCGCGCGTGCCCGAGCCCATGTGGGGGCTGGTCGCGTGGGGCCTGACGCGCGGAGATCGCCTGACCGGCGCGCGCGTGGGCGAGGCCAGCGTGCGCTGGGTCTTCGCGAACACGCCCGACGCGAGGCTGGTGGCGCACATGCCGTTCCTCGCATGGGCCGACGAGGACGTGCGCGGAGACTCGGTCGGCCGTTCCGGGGGCGCGTCGACGGCGATCGTCACCGTCCGTGACGCGCTCGAGACCTTCCAGCTCACGCCCGAGGACACCGGGCTCGACGGGCCGGACCTTGCAGGCGGGATCGTGTTCGTGCGCTCGCGCATGCCGTTGCCCACGGCGCAGAGCGCACGCGGGATCGCACTCATGGCTTGGGCGCTGCGTCAGGAACGGATCACGCCCGCAAGCGAGGCGCCCCGGCGGCTGCTGCGGGCGCTGGCGGGCGCGAGGTTCCTCCGCCAGCTCACGGCCGACGAGAGCGTCGCGTGGATGTACACCTCGCGCGAGCGGGCGATGGGCGGGCTGCGCGCGGCGGTGTGGGATCAGAAGATCGGCGTCGAGGCGACCGCGATGGGGCTGATCGCGCTGGACGAAACGCTGCGGAGCCTCGAAGCGCTCTCGGCGCGGAAGTGAGCGTCAGAGCAGCGTGCCGCGGAGGACCGTGATCGCGACGGTGAAGTAGATCACGATGCCCGTCACGTCGACAAGCGTCGCGACGAAGGGCGTCGACGAGCCAGCCGGGTCGAGCTTGCAGCGCTTGAGCAGGAACGGGAGCATCGCACCCATCAGCGAGCCCCAGACGACAACGCCCACGAGGCTGAGCGAGATCGTCGTCGCGAGCTGCACGTAGTGCTGCTGGACGCTGGTGTCGGTGATGATCGAGCCGTCGGGCCCGGTGCGGGTCTCGGTCCACCAGCCCAGCACGCCCCAGAGCCAGACGCGGAAGAAGCCCAGGCCGCCGATGATGAGCCCGAGCGCGCCCGCGACGAGCACCTCGCGCCGGAAGACTTTCCACCAGTCGCTCAGACGCACCTCGCCCAGCGCGAGCGCGCGGATGACCAGCGTTGAAGCCTGTGAGCCGGAGTTTCCGCCCGAAGAAATGATCGCGGGCACAAAGGCCGAGAGGACCACGAGCTTGGCGATCTCATCGTCGAAGTAGCGCAGCGTGTTGCTGGTGAGCAGTTCGGAGCAGAAGAGCAGCGCAAGCCAGGGGGCGCGCTTCTTCACGAGGGTGAGGATCGGCGCGTCGGCGAAGGATTCCTCGAGGGCCGAGACGCCGCCGACCTTCTGGATGTCTTCGGTGGCTTCCTGCTCGGCGACGTCGGCCAGGTCGTCGTGGGTGACGATGCCGATGAGGTTGCCGCGGGAATCGACCACGGGCAGCGCGGTCCGGTCGTAGCGCTTGAGCAGTTCCACGGCCTCGTGCTGGGGCTGGTCGGCGCGGAGGGCGTAGAACGTGCCGTTCATCAGGCCCGACACCGCCTCGGTCGGCTCAGCGAAAATGAGCTGGCGCAGGCGGATGTCGTCGATGAGCTTGCCCGATTCGTCCGCGACATAGACGACGTTGATCGTCTCGGCGTCGCGCCCTCGCTTGCGGATGTGCTCGAGCGCCTGCGCGACCGTCCAGCCCGGGCGGACCGAGACATAATCGGGCGTCATCAGTCGGCCCACGGTGCGGGGCGGGTAGCCGAGGATCGCCTGCGTCTGCTTGCGCGACTCGGGGCTGAGGCTCGCGACGATGCGCTCGGCGACGGGCGCGGGCAGTTCGTCGAGGACGCGGGCGCGGTCGTCGACGGGCATGCCCTCAAAGACGGCCGCGGAGTCCACCGTGCCCAGCGCCGCGACCAGACGCTCCTGCTTTTCCTGCTCGAGGTACGAGAAGACCAGACCCGCGTCGTCGTGCTGCAGCACGCGAAAGCACACCGCGGCGTCGGCGGGCTCAAGCTCCGAGAGAATGTCGGCCACGTCCGCGGCGGGGACGTGGTGCAGCGCGTCGCGCAGGTCGGGATAGGCGCCCGCGCGGACAAGCTCGATGACCTCGGGGATGAGCAGCTCGGCCGTCGGCGTCACGGGAAGAAACTCGCGCGAGTTCGGGAGGGATCAGGTCAGGCCCACGAGACCGTCAAGGCCCGCGAAGCCTAGGGGCTCGCGCGACCAGAAACCCTCGCCGAACTTCACGCCGATGCGCGAGCCGAAATAGGTCGCATAGGCGAGCAGACGCTCGGGGAAGTCGGTCGAGACGAGCTTTCCTGGATCGGGACTTCCCGGATGGGGCTGGTTGGCGACGGGCGGGCCTTTGGGGTCGCCCTGCGCAAAGCCGCCCTGACTGTCGAACGGGCCGAATTGCGAGCGGTACGCCAGCACCGCGGCCTGCTTCTGGCGTTCATAGCCCGTGATGTCGAGCACGAAGTCCGGCTGCGCGAAGCGCCGAAGGTGCGAGACGTCGTAGTAGAAGAACCACTTGGGATAGATCGGCGGGCCGATCTCGGTGAACCCGGGCGGCACGGGCATCGTGACCTTGGTCAGCTTCGCGTCAAAGCGCGCGTCCTCGGCGATGCGCGTCACGGCGCGGTGGTCGGGGTGCGCGTCTTCCCAGTGCGGCGCGAAGACCACCGAGGCCTGGTGCGCGCGGATCGCGCCCGCGAAAAGATGCCGGGCGGCGAGCGTGTGCTCGACCTCGCGGTTCTTCAGGTCGAGCAGGATGCGCCGGATCTGAGGCTTTCCGGCGCCCGATGAGCCCGACCGGGGCTGGAGCGCCTCGAGCGCGCGCTGGGCCTCGACCAGTCGCGAAGCGCGGTCGCCCTTGGGTGTGGGCGAGCCGTCGGTGACATCGACGATGAGCACGTCGTGGCCCTGGTCAGCGAGGCGCGCGATCGTGCCGCCCATGCCGATTTCCTGATCGTCCGGGTGCGGCCCGAAGACGATGATGCGCGCCATGGGTGGTCCTCACTCGGCGGGGTTGACGACAACGACGAGCCCGAGGAGGGGCGCGCCGGGGTTCTGGTCTGAGCCGGGCTGGAGGTGGGCCGAGACCAGGCGCTCGGGAACTTCGGAGGCGAAGAAGCCCCCGCCGCGGAACTCGTCCTGGAACTCGTCGCGGAAATCCCTGAGGGCGAGCTCGACGGTCTGGCCGACCGCGAGGGACGGGAGCGGGCGCGAGAAGCGCATGTTGAGCCAGAGCGTCGAGGGGCCGAAGGCGCGCGCGGTGGTGTTGGTGAGCAGGACGGAGGTTTCGCGCTGGAAGATCTGGATGTTGAGCGTCTCGGCGCGGGGCGCGTCGTCGGGGAAGGCGCGCGCGTACGGGACGGGCGCCGGCTTGGAGGCGCAGCCGGCGAGGCAGAGGATCGCGACGAGGGCGAAGCTTCGGAGCATCGCCTGAGCATAGAGGGGCTTGACGTTCGGCGGGGTGCCCGCGCGGGAAGGCCCGTACGATCGGACTCATGTCGTGCGGCACCGACAGTCAGAACGCCACGCCCCCGATGCCGGCGATCGCGCCGGGCGGGGAGTCGCTCGATGCGCGGCGCGAGGCCGAGGCATGGGCCCAGCGCGGCATGGACCCGCGGGTTCGGGCGGTGGTGCCGACGTTTGATGCGCCGTTCTTTCAGGCGGGGCTGGCGGGGTATTCCGACGCGGCGATGCGGCTGGTGGCGCGCGCCGAGGGGTGCCCGTACTGCGTCACCGAGGCGCTGCTGGACCGCACGCTGCTCGCGGGCGGGCGCGGGTTTGCCAAGGCCGACCTGGGCGAGCTTCACGACAACGTGCCGGGCGGGCCCGAGGATCATCCGCTCGCGGGGCAGATCATGGGCTCGGACCCGGCGGAGATGGCCGCCGCCGCGCTCAAGATGGCCGAGCAAGGCGCGCGAGGCGCGAAGTTCTACCGCGTCATGGCCTACGGCGAGGGCGGCTTTCCCAAGGACCCGCGCGCGATGCTCGCACTCCGCAACCCTGGCGGCGAGCAGATCGACCCCACCGAGGGCCTGGGCGACTGCGAAGACCCACGCGACGGTCAAGACTCCTGCGACGCGATCGATGAGATCAACGCGCTCGAAGCTGACGCCGCGCAGAACGACCACGCGCCGCTTGGAGCGAACGCGGGCACCGGCCTGCGGTTCGAGGCGATCGACGTGAACCTGGCCTGCCCCGTGAAGAAGATTCAGGCCAAGGCACGGGGCGGGCATTGGCTCGCCGAGCCTCGCGGCGCGATCCGCATCCTCGAAGCCGTCCGCGAGGCCGTGCCCGCGCACGTGCCCTGCACGGTGAAGCTCCGGCGCAGCTTCGACGACACACCCGAGATGGCGGCGAACCTGCACGTGATTCTCGCGGCGGCGCGACGGATCGGGTACGCGTGGGCGACGATCCACGCGCGGACGGTCGTGCAGAAGTACATCGGGCCCTCGCGGTGGGACCTGCTGCGCGACATCGTCCGCGCGCACCCCGAGATGCCGATCTTCGGCTCGGGCGATATCTGGGAGGCGGGTGACATCTTCCGCATGGTCGCGTACACGGGCGTGAGCGGCGCGGCGGTGGCGCGCGGGTGCATCGGCAACCCGTGGATCTTCCGCCAGGCGCGCGACCTGATGGCCGGGCGGCCTCCCGCGCCCCCCACGGTGGCCGAGCAGCGCCGGGTGCTTGAGCGTCACTTCGATCTTGCGCTCGCGGTCAACCGCGGCATGCGCCAGCACGAGAAGGCGACGGGCATGCAGATGCGCAAGTTCGGGATCCGATTCTCGGCCCATCATCCGCGCGCGGAGGACGTCCGCCGACGGATGATCGCGGTCGCGAGCCTCGAGGACTGGCGGCGCGTCCTGACCGAGCACTATTGAGAATGTGCGAAAGACGTCCGTCGCTTACGGCACAAAGCGCTTGACGAGCAGCACGTCGTTCTGCCCGCCGAAGCCCGCCGCGTTGTTCAGGCAGATGTCCACGCCCCCCGCGGGGTTCAGGTCGCGCGCGACCCGCGGCACGACATCGAGGTCGCAGTCCGGGTCCGCGTGCTCGTAGTTCGCCGTCGGGGGCACGAAGCCCGTCTTGATCGCCTGCACGCACGCGATCGTTCCGGCGGCGCCCGCGGCCTGGATCAGGTGCCCCAGCATGCTCTTGATGCTCGACACGGGCACCTTGGGGGCGAACGGCCCGAAGATCGCCTTCACCGCGGCGGTCTCGAGCTTGTCGTTTTCCTTCGTACCCGTGCCGTGCGCGCAGAACCAATGCACCCGAGGCCGATCGGGCGAGCGCGGGTCAGGCTCACGCGGATCGATCCCCGCCTGGCGCAACGCTTGGCGGATCGCGGCCTGCGCACCCCGGTGCTCGGGGGCGATGTCGGTGATGCGGAACGCGTCGGCGCTGGAGCCATAGCCCGCGAGCTCGGCCAGGGGCTCAACGCCGCGCTTGCGGGCGTGCTCGAGCGATTCGAGCACGATCATCGCGGCGCCCTCGCCCATGACAAAGCCGTCGCGCGTCGCGTCGAAGGGCCTCGCGGCGCTCGCGGGCGTATCGCGGCGAGTGCTCATCGCGGTCAGGCGGATGAAGCCCGTCATGCCCAGCGGGTGGATCATCGAGTGCGCGCCGCCCGCGAACATCACGTCGGCGTCGCCCCGGCGGATCAACTCCGTCGCCTCGCCGATCGCCTGATTGCTCGCGGCACACGCGGTCATGCAGTTGAACGCCGGGCCCCGGCAGCCGAAGGCGTTGGCCACGTGCAGGAGCGACATGTTGGGCTCCTGCTCGATCTCCTTGTGGGCGCGGAGGAGCTTGACGGCGGCGTCGGCCCAGCGCGAGCCATCGACCGAGCGCGTCTGCTCGTTCCAGCCCGCGACGTTGGCCTCGAAGAACGCGTCGGTGTCGAGCGAGCCCTCGCCCGAGCCGAGGTACATGCCGAACCGCCGCGGATCGGCGATGGGCACCGCGTCCAGGCGCGCCTGCTTCCAGGCCTGCGCCGCGGCGGCCAACGCGAACTGGCTGTTCAGCCCCGCATGGCGGAAGGGCGCGAGGCTCGCAAACCGCGGGTGGAGCTTGGCGTCGAGGAAATGCTCGAGGCGGAAGTTCTTGACCTCCGCCGCGAAGTTGGTCGCGAACGTCGACGCGTCAAAGCGCGTCACCGGCGCGATGGCGCTCGCGCCCGTGAGCAGCTTGCCCCAGACCGAGCCCACGTCGTGGCCCAGCGGCGTGATCCAGCCCATGCCCGTGATGACCACCCGTCGGCTCATGCGTCGAAGGTCTCCGAAAGAGGCGCGTGAAGCAAAGCTCCGCCCCGCGCTGTCGCGCGGAGCGGCGTGATGTTGGATTAGCGATCGGGGTCGAAGGTGCCGCTGCTGCCGCCGCCACCGGAGGCGGGCGCGTCGTGCTGGTCGTGGTCGTCGTAGTCATCGTGATCGCCGTGCTCGTCGGTGATGCCCTTCTCGCGGTTGATCTTGTCGACGTTGAGCACGCGCACGAGGCCGTCCTTGAGCAGTCGGCCCGCGAAGTTGATGATGAGGCCGAGGGTCAGGTCCGCGGCCTTGAGGCGGGCGCGGAGCGCGGTGCGCTCGGTGCCGCCGACTTCGCCGGGCGTCGCGAGAACTTCGACGAGGAACTTGTCCTCGATGAACAGCGTCGCGGGCGCGTGGCCCACCACGCGGTCCTTGTACTTCACTTCAAAGGGATGGTTGACCTTGAAGTTGATGCCCTGGGCCTGCATTTCCTGCTTGAGGGCCTCGAGGTACACGGCGCGGTCGTAGCCAGGGCCGATCGAGATGTGCACATCGCGCGCGCAGCCGATGACCTTGTGCGAGATCTGCGTGAGGTTGGGGTCCAGGTCCGAGAGCGGGATGCCGCGGCGTTCGCGCGGGCCGCCGCGGTCCATGCCGCGGCCTCGGGGACGGGAGTAGTCGCTGCGATAGGAGTCGTTCACGGGGTCAGTCTCCGACAGAGAAAAGAAAAGGGAACAAGAAAAGAGCTACGGACCGCTCACGGCGCGCGAAGAACGAGGGCCGCGTTCTGGCCCCCTTGCGCCGGAGCGCAGACAAGAACGTTGCGGAGCCTCGCGGGGCGCGCGGGCGCGGCGCCCGCCTGCAGCCCGTTCGCGGGCGTGCCCGCGTGAAGGCGCGCGGGGAGCATCTGGTGACGGATCGCCAGCGCCCCGGCCGCGACCTGCAGCGAGCCCTGACCCGCGTACGCGTCGCCCACGAAGGGCGTGAGCGTGATGAGCGGGATCTCGGCGAGCTTCGCGCCAAAGACGCGCTGAAGGCTCGTGGCCTCCGCGCGGTCGAGCGCGGGCACGCCCAGGCCCAGCGGCACGATCGCGTCGATCTCGGCGGGGCTGATCTTTGCATCGGCGAGCGCGGCGGTGATGGCGTTCGCGAGGCCGTCGTCGAACTCACCGAGCGAGAGCGCGGCCAGCTCGGGCTCGTCCTCGCCCAGCACCGTCGGCGCCGGACCCGACTGGCCCGCGCCGAAGCCAGCGATCTCGGCGTAGATGGTCGCGCCGCGGGCCTTGGCGGTCGAGGCGTCTTCGAGGATGAGGATCGCGCCGCCCTCGCCGATGAGCGTGCCCTTGGAGGCGGGGTCGAAGGGGCGCACAACGCTCGCGCCCTCAGCCGCGCCGCTGGTCGCGAGGCGACCGGCGAACTGCGCCCGCAGCAGGCCCATGAGGTTGAGCTTGGACTCCGCGCCGCCGGAGAAGCAGAGGTCCGCAGCGCCGCGCTCGATCGCGCGGGCGCTCTCGCCCATGCTCAGCATGCCCGAGGCCTGCGCGGCGGTGATGGTGTTGCTGGGCCCCTCGGCGCCGTGGATGATCGTCACGTGGCACGCGAGCATGTTGGGCAGGTACTTGAGCATCCACAGCGGCGTGAGGTTGTTCATGCCGCCGACGGGCAGCGCGGCCGAACCGTCGCCCGCCCCACCGCCCGCCCCACCGCTTGCCCCCGGCGGAATCGTGCCCCAGCGCTTCATCTCGAACCGGCCCTCGGGCGTGCGCGCGGTCGCGAGCGCGGCGGTGAGTTCGTCGGTCTCCGCGGCGATCAGGCCCGCGCCGATGTGGCAGCCCACGCGGTCGGAGGGGTAGGTCGTGGGGTCGGTCGAGTCCTCGGGCAGCGTGCCGCGGGTCACGAGCCCGGCGTCTTCCACCGCGAGCCTCGCGGCGGCGACGGCGATCTCGATATCCCGCGCCATCACCTTCACCGCCTTGCGATAGTGCTTGGGCACCAGGTCGCGGGCGGAGAAGTCCTTGCCCGAAGCATCGGTGATCTGCGCCCCAACCGAGGCGGCAAACTTGGTCGCGTCAAAGCGGATGATGGGACGGAGCGCCGATCGACCCTCGGTCAGGCCCGCCCAGAAGGCGGCCTGACCCACGCCCAGCCCTGAGACGACGCCCAGGCCGGTGATCATCACACGTCCGGGCACGGCGCGGGCAGCGGTGCGGACATCTCCGGCGGCGGAAGGGCTGGTAGTCGACATAGGCCGGGCATGGTACCCCCACCCCCACCGACGGACCAACCCGGTTCGTTCCTGCCTAAGCCGTACGTCCGCGACGGTTACCATCGGACCTGCCCGCGCCGGCCCGCTCTTGTGCACCCGGGCCGAGCGGCGGGCCGATGAACTCTCGGATGGACCTGGCCTTGCGCGCAGATGACCGATCCAACCCCGCGGCCCCCACGACCGAGCGCCGACCGGCGATCGACGCGGGCTGGCTGTTCCTTGTTTCGGGCGTCGCGGTCATCGGCGCCGTCGTGCTCATCCCCGCCTCGGACGATCTGGCCGAAGCCAAGTGGAAGCGCGATCGCGCGGCGCTGGTCGAACAGCACCGCCAGGACCGTCTCGACAACTACGGCGAGTATCTGGGCGCGGTCGAGCGCGGCGAGCCCTCGCTCGTCCGATCGCTGGCCGCGGTGCAGCTCAATCAGATCCCCGCCGACCGCAAGCCGGTTGCCGGGCTGTCCGACGACCCGGCCTCGGGGCGCGTGGGCAACACGCCGGGGACGGCGGATGCGTCGGTCTTCCCAGCGCTGGAGCCGCCCGACCTGAAGGTTGCGCCTCGGGTCAAGCCCGACTCGGCGCTCGCGCGGCTGATTGACAACGAGCGGACGCGGACGTGGCTGATCGCCGGCGGGGCGGTGTGCATCCTGATCGGGCTGCTGCCCCCGGCGCGCCGGCTCGGGCGCTGAACGCACTGCGGCTGTTCAACGTCAGGGCTGAGCGATGACGATCCGCAGCGCGCCGATGAACTCGGGGCGCGTGCGGACCGGCGCTGGCTCAGGGCGCGCGGACATCGTCGAGCGGGAACGCGGGATGGGCGATCGGGCGCAGGGCCAGCGCGAGCAGGGCGCGCTCGTGGTCGTCGCCCGCGATGCGGTTGGTGCGGATCGTGCCACAGCCGGCGCAGCGGTGGATGAGCGACCATTCGCCGTCCTTGCGGACTTCGATCGCGATCGGTTCCATGGGCGATCGGCAGGCGCATCGGCGGTCGCCCGGTTCCTCATCGAGATGGCGCGACCAGAGGCAGCGCGGGCAGTGGTTGCGGTGCGAGGTGCCGAAGGACGAGGCGTTGACGTCCCAGTGGCAGACGATGCAGCGGAACGAAGAGTCAGCGCGAGACTTGTGAGACATGCGTGGAGTTCTCGGGGCGCGCCGCGCGAGGGCGGACCGCGCCGGGTGAGATCGAACGGGGAGCGATGGGTGTGAAGGGGCGGCGCATGCGCGCAGGACCACCGTCGGCGTGCATGACGCCGAGCGACACCCGAGGCCGGGGCGTGTGAGATCAGCGTGCGCGAGGATGCCGCGGGCGCCGCGACGGCGAAGGGGCCGAAACGACGCGCGCAGCGATCGCGCGGATTCACATGGACCCGGTGCGGGGAGTCTTTCGCGGAGCGAAGGGGGCCCGTTCGAGCGTCAGCGAGGCACAAGCAGCCTTAGCGCGGCGCGATGCGCCGGCGGACGCGGACGGGCAGGATGATTAGGCAATCGCAGTCATCGACGAACCCTCGAACAAGCCCCACCAGCAACCCCCACCACTTCTCACCACCCGAATCACGCCGCGCGAGCTTGCAAGCCCGCGCGCGTCGGCAGTCTACCTGATGCGCGAGCGGCCGCAAGGTTTCGCGCGCAAAGAAAAAGGCCGACCCGTGAGGGCCGGCCTGATGAGGATTCAGAGAGGATTCGCTGCTCGTGGCGTGAGGCTTACGAAAAGCGGATCTTGTCGGTGCCCATCGCGTCGTGGGCGTCCATGCCGCCGCGGGTGGGCGCGGCGCGCTCGGGACGGTCGGATCCGCCGCCGGTGTTGCCGGTCGAGCCGCCCGAGGTGTCGCCCCACTGGGCGCGCTTGAGCGAGAGGCCGATCTTGCGATCGTTCTTGTCGACGCGGAGGATCTTGACATCGACCTCGTCGTTCTGCTTGACGACATCCTGGGGGTTCTCGACCTTGTGATCGGCGAGTTCCGAGATGTGGAGCAGGCCTTCGAGATCGGACTCAAGCTCGACGAAGACGCCGAAGTTGGTGATCTTGGTGACCTTGCCGCGGACGACCATGCCCGGGCGGTAGTGCGTCGGGATGGCGGTGAGCCACGGGTCCTCGGTGAGCTGCTTGACGCCGAGGCTGACACGCTGCTTGTCGCGGTCGACATCGAGGACGACGCAGCGGACGGTGTCGCCCTTCTTGAACATCTCGTTGGGGTGCGTGACCTTTTTGGTCCACGACATGTCGGAGATGTGCAGGAGGCCGTCGATGCCGGGCTCGATCTCGACGAACGCGCCGTAGTTGGCGAGGTTGCGGACCTTGCCTTCGATGACGGTGCCGGTGGGGTACTTCTCGCCCACGAGCTCCCACGGGTTGACCTCGGTCTGCTTCATGCCGAGGCTGATTTCCTGCTTGTCCTTGTTGATCTCAAGGACAACGACATCGACCTCCTGGTTGGGCTGAACGATCTCGGACGGATGGTTGATCCGGCGGGTCCAGGACATTTCGGAGATGTGGACGAGGCCCTCGATGCCGTCCTCGAGGCGGACGAACGCGCCGTAGGACATGAGGTTGACGACCGAGCCGCGGACGCGCGAGCCGGTGGGGTACTTCTTCTCGATCTCTTCCCAGGGCGAGGCTTCCTTCTGCTTGAGGCCCAGGGCGATCTTTTCCTTCTCGCGGTCGATGTTGAGGACCTTGACGTCGAGCTTCTGGCCGATCTTGAGGATCTCGGAGGGGTGGTTGATCCGCGACCAGGACCTGTCGGTGATGTGCAGCAGGCCGTCGATGCCGCCGAGGTCGACGAACGCGCCGAAGTCGGCGATGTTCTTGACCTCGCCCGTGACGATCTCGCCTTCCTTGAGGCCTTCGAGCAGGCGCTTCTTGGCGCTGTCGCGTTCGGTCTCGATCAGCTTGCGGCGGCTGATGACGATGTTCCGGCGCTCGAGGTCGATCTTGAGGATCTCGGCGCGGATCTTGCGGCCGATGTAGTCACCGATCTCGCCCGGGCGACGCACGTCAACCTGCGAGGCGGGCAGGAAGACCGGCACGCCGATGTCGACGAGCAGGCCGCCCTTGATCTTGCGGGTGACCATGCCCTCGACCACGTCGCCTTCCTTGGTCGTGTCCATGATGCGCTGCCAGGAGATCTGGCGGTCGGCCTTGCGCTTGGAGAGCTGCACGAGGCCGCCATCGCCCTCGATCTCTTCCAGCAGCACGTCGACCATGTCGCCGGGCTTGACCTCGGTGCCTTCGAACTCTTCCTTGGGGATCAGGCCCTCGGACTTCAGGCCCACCTCGACGACGACGTCGTCACCGGCAAACCCGATCACCTTGCCCTTGATCAGCTTGCCCTGCTGGAGGCTCTCGACCTGCTTGCCCAGCAGGGAGTCCATGTAGGTGTCCTTCGACGCGTCCTGCAGGTTCGCGGCTTTGAGCATCGCCGCCATGTCCGCGTCGTCCAGCCCCAGCGAAGCAATCAGATTCTCGTTGATCATGCATTCCTTAGCGAGCGCCGCGATGATCTGCCGGGTCGAATCGGCTTCCGTCGCGACACTCTCACCGACACCGCTTGTCGCGGCGGTCGGCGTGCCCCCATGGGGCGGTTCGTGCGTCCTGACGTTGTCCCGCCTCCGCGAATGCGGAAAAACAGCGGCCCGGTCGACCTCCGGGACGGAAAGTCTAGCCGTCCCGACACTTGCAGAAAAGCCCCCACCTTCACCCTGGGCACACCGATCAAAGACCAAAACAAGCCGCCGACTCAGCCCGCGCGCATCTCCATCACCCGAGACAGCGCGATCGCGCCCGCGACGAACACGTTCAGCGAGTCGGCGCCCGGCCAGATGGGGATCGTGACGCGCGCGTCGGCCTGCGCCTGCGTCTGGGCCCGCAGCCCGGGACCCTCGCTCCCCAGCAGCAGCGCGACCTTGCGGCCGTCGCCTGCGCGCATCGTGCCGATGGGCCGGGCGTCGGCCGCGGGCGTCAGCGCCCAGGTTTCAAAGCCCGCCTCACGGAACATCTGCGCGTCGATGCGCTCGACCTTGGTCCACGGTACGAAGAACACCTTGCCCATCGACACGCGGATCGCCTTGCGATAGAGCGGGTCGCACGTGCCCCCGGCGCAGATGACGCAGACGCCCGGCCCGCCGAGCGCCGCGGCATTGCGGAACATCCCGCCCACGTTGTCGACGTTGTACACGTCCTCGAGCACCACCGCCGTGTGCGAGTCGCGCAGCACCTCACGCACGTCCCGCGGCAGGGGGCGATACGCCACTGACAACACCCCGCGATGGAACGGAAAACCCGCGATCTCCTGCACCAGCGCCTCGGGCGCGGTGTACACGGGCGTGCCGGGCGCGAGACGCGCGAGGATGTCGGCGATCTGCGGCAGCTTGTCGTCGGTCGCGAGCACCGACTTCACACGCACGCCCGCGTCGAGCATCGGACGGATCACGCCCTCGCCCTCGGCGACCACCAGCCCGCGCGGGTCGGCCTGCGCCATGCCCGCGACGCCCTCGGCCAGCTTGCGCTTGTGGATCTCGCGCAGGTTGCGATAGTCGTCAATCGCCGGGTCCGTGAGGCCCGAGATCGGAACGAACGTCGGCCCTGTCGGAGCGAGCCCCGTCACGTCACGCCGCGCCCGCCGAGGCACCGGCCGAACCGAGCCGCAGGCTCGCGGCGCGCTTCTTGAAGGCCGGGTCCTGCTCGATGGGCTTGAGGTCGCTGAAGTTTTCGCCGTAGCGGAAGAGGCGGAAGCTGTTGGCGAGGACGAAGATCTCGCCCACGAAGTGATAGAGCGCGGCGAAGACGGCCGCGAGCGTGCCACCCGCCGCCGCGAGAACGCCCGAGGCCGCGAGCGCGAGGCCCACGAGGGAGATGATGATCGCGGCGATGACGTTCTGGGCGACGATCGCGCGCGTGCGGCGCGAGAGGTCGATGAGGAACGGGACGCGCGAGAGGTCGTCGTTCATGAGCGCGACGCCCGCGGAGTTGGCCGCGATGTCGGACCCGCCCATACCCATCGCGACGCCCACGTCGGCCGCGGCGAGCGAGGGGCCGTCGTTGATGCCGTCGCCGACCATCATCGTCCGGTAGCCCTGCGCGACCAGCGACTGGATCTGCTGGTGCTTCTCTTCAGGGAGGCACTCAGCCTCGACGATGTCGACGCCGACGGTCGCGCCCACGCGCTTAGCGACGCTGAGCCGGTCGCCCGTGTAGAGCGCGACCTGACGGATGCCCAGATCGCGCAGGCGCGTCACGACGTTCTTGGTGTTCGCGCGGACGGTGTCCTCGAGGCCCACCGCGCCCAGGTAGCGCCCATCGCGCATCACGTGCACGCCGGTCATGCCTTCGATCTTCGCCTCGACGCCCTCGACCTCGGCGCGGATGCCGGGGTTGAGTTCGAGCAGCCACGAGGCCCGGCCCACGCAGAGCTCGCCCAGCGAGGTACGGGCGCGGACGCCCCGGCCGTGGATCTCTTCGTAATCGTTCGTGCCGTCGACGTCGATGCGCGCGGCCTTGGCGGTCGTGAGGATGGAGGACGCGAGCGGGTGGTTGGAGTGCTGCTCGCCGTTCGCGGCCGAGCGCAGCAGCTCGGCGCCGTCGACGCCCGAGGCGGGCGCGAGACGCGTGACCTGGAACTTGCCGGTGGTCATCGTGCCGGTCTTGTCAAAGACGACGGTGTTGACGCTGCCAGCGGCTTCGAGGTGGATCGGGCTCTTGATGAGGATGCCGAGGCGCGCCGCCGCCGCGTACGCCGCGAGCATCGCCGAGGGCGAGGCCAGCAGTAGCGCAACCGGGCACGTGACGACGAGCACGGTAACCGCGGTCAGCGCGGCCTCGTCCTGCGTCGCGGGGTTCTGCATCTTCACGAACCAGACGATGCCCGCGATCGAGAGCGCGATGGGCACAAAGAAGCGGCTGACCTGCTCGATCAGCTCCTGCCGCGGCGTCTTGGCGCCCTCGGCCGAGCGGATCAGCGCGGTGACCTTGCCGATCGTGGTTTCCGAGCCCAGCCGCGTGATCTCGACGTCGATCGCGCCCGTGAGGTTGGTGGTGCCGGCGAAGACGTCCTGCCCGACGGTGACTTCCTCGGGGAGCGACTCGCCCGTGAGCGAGGCCTTGTTGATGTTGGAGCGGCCCGAGACGACCTTACCGTCGACCGGCAGGTTCTCGCCGGGGCGGATGCGGACGGTCTGACCGACGCGGAGCTCGCCCACGCGGACCTCGCGCTCAACGCCGCTCTCAATCAGGCGCGCGATGTCGGGCGTGAGACGGATGAGCTGTTCGATCGCGCGCTGAGCGCCCGAAGCGCTCCGGCGGATGAGCTGGCCGACCGCGAGCAGGACGAACGCGAGCAGGCCGGCGGTCTCGTACTGCTTGGCGGCCATCGCGGCGAGGATCGCGAGGCACGCGAGGGTGTTGCTGCCGAGCTTGGCGGCGCGGACTTCGTTCCAGCCCGAGCGCAGCAGCGGGATCGAGAGGATGATCGCGCCGATGAAGGCGGGGATCATGACGACCTGAGACTGGCTGACCTCGAGCCACTTGCCGATGGTCGTGGCCAGGACGAGCACGCCGCCGACCATGTAGAGGAGCAGGTTGCGCTCGATGTCGGCATCGTGATCGCAGCACTGGAAGTTCACGTCACCGCCGCCCGAGTGATCGTGCTTGTGGTCGTGCGCATGGTTGTGCTGGCCGTGGGAATGGGCGTGCGCCGTCGAGTGCTGCGACATCCTGGTCGGCTCCGGAGTTGGTCGAACCATCCATCCCGCGGCCCACGGAGAACCCGCCGCCGCTCTACACCTGTCCCACCCCACCCCACCCCACCACCACCACCCCTACACCCCACCCGCGCCCCCACCCCACCCGCCATCCCCTCGGTCCCCGGGACGGATGAGCGCCCCGGGGACGGAGAGGATAGGGTCCGCGGAGGCCGGTGAGGAGGGTCCGGGACGATCCGCGTCCGGTTGGTACGATCCACGCTCGGGCCGGGTTCTGCCCGATCCGCGCCGACGCCTTCGAATCCACCCATGCCCAAAGGCCCCGACAGTTCGTCCCCGCGCTCAGGCCCGAACAAGCCCGCTGGCGCTGGCACGCCCGCAAAGAAGGCCCGCCGCGCGCCCGACGCCCACGATCCCACGCGCCCCACGGTCACGATTCTCGGTCTCGGACAGATGGGTCTGGTCTGCGCGGGACTGCTGGCCAGCGAGCGTCACGGGAGCGCCGCGCCCGAGGACGCGGACCGTCCGGGCGCGATCCCCACCACGCGGCCCGTGAACGTTCGGCTCTGGGGGCACGATCCGGACGAGGCGGGGCAGATTGCGCAATCGCGCAAGAGCGTGCGCCTGCCGGGCTTTGACCTGCCGACGCGCGTGCATGTGTGTCTGAACGATGCCGAGGCGCTCGAGGGCTCGGACCTGATCGTCTCGGCGGTGCCCGTGCAGTTCATGCGCGAGGCGTGGGCGAGGCTGGCGCCTCACGTTCCGAAGAACGCGGGGGCGGTCAGCGTGGCCAAGGGCATCGAGAACGGGACGCTGCTGCGCCCGACGCAGATCATCGCCGAGGTGCTGCACAAGGCCGGGCGCGACGATCCGGACGGGAAGCCCCGCCCGCTGGGGGTGCTGAGCGGGCCGACGATCGCGGCGGAGATGGCGCGGGGCCTCCCGACGACGATGATCGCGGCGAGCGACGATCCGGCGTTTGCGCGCGCGATGCAGGGCCTGTTCTCGGGCTCGTGGATGCGGATCTACACGCAGACCGACGTGCTGGGCGTGGAGCTGGCGGGCGCGGTGAAGAACGTGGTGGCGATTGCCGCGGGCATCGTCGATGGACTGCAGGCCGGGAACAACGCCAAGAGCGCGCTGCTGGCGCGGGGCCTGGCGGAGATCGCGCGGCTGGGGCTCTCGATGGGCGCGAGCCCGGAGACCTTCTTCGGCATCGCGGGCGTGGGCGACCTTGCGACCACGTGCTTCAGCCCCGAAGGGCGCAACCGAACCTGCGGCGAGGCGCTGGGCAAGGGCACGCCTCTGGATGAGTTTCTCAAGGGCTCGGCGCACGTCGTTGAGGGCGTCGCGACGACCAAGTCGGTCGTGGCGCTGGCGGCCAAGTACAAGGTCGAGATGCCGATCGTGCAGGCCGTGCACGCCGTGCTGTTCGAGGACATGGACCCGATCGACGCGATCGGGCGCCTGATGTCGCGCCAGCCCAAGGCCGAGCGGGTGGGACGGATCGGCTGAGACGGTCCTATGTTGGGCTCGGCATGAACTTCCACTTCCTCGGCACGGGCACCAGCGCGGGCATCCCCGCGATCGGCTGCGCGTGCGAGGTCTGCACCAGCCCCGACCCGCGGGATCGGCGTTTGCGTACCGCCGGGGCGATCACGTTCACCGACCCCGCGGGCACGCCGCGGGTCCTGTTCATCGACGCCGGGCCCGACCTGCGCCAGCAGTGCCTGCGCGAGAACCTGACGCGCTGCGACGGCATCCTGCTCACGCACAACCACGTCGACCACACGTTCGGGCTCGATGAGGTCCGGCGGTTCAACGCCGTGCAGCGGACGATGCTCGACCTGTACTGCGAGCCGCACACCGCCGAATTTCTGCAGCGGGTGTATCAACATATCTTTGACCGCGCGAACAACATCAACGACTCGTTCGTGGCGGACATCCTGTTGCATCGGATCCTGCCCGCGAAGACGACGCCGCACGAGGTGTTTGATCCGCTGAGGCTCTATGGGCTGGTGATTACGCCGCTGCGATTGTTGCACGGGCGCTTGCCGGTGCTGGGGTATCGGATCGAGCCGTCGCCCGAGATGGAAGCGACACTGGAATCGGCGCTGCCGAAGGACGCGGAGCGCTGGTGGCCCTTGGCCTACTGCACAGACGTTTCGGCGGTGCCGCCGGGCACTTTTCGCGGGCTTTCGGGCCTGAAAACGCTGGTGCTCGACTGTCTGCGCCGTCGGCATCATCCCACGCACCTGACGCTCGATCAGGCGCTCTCGCTGGCCGAGCGCATCGACGCCGAGCGGACGTACTTTGTTCATATGGCCCACGACCTGCCCCACGAAGCCACCAACGCGGAGCTGCCCGAGGGCATCCAACTCGCGCACGATGGCCTGCGGCTTGGAACGGGCCCAATGTAAGCCTGTCGGACACTCCCTCTACAGGAGGGTCCAGAATCCGAACATGCCCTCTGAGGCGGCTCAAGGGAATCGTCCCTCGGCGCTTCCAACATGGAAAGATGTTGTGGAAAACCCGCCTCCACGCTTGCACCGGGGGGGCCGGCGGTAGGCTGGGCGGCATGAACTGGGATTCGGCCCATCTTCGCCGATCGCCCGAGGTGTGTTTCCCCGGGACCAAGGCATCGCAGAAGTCCCTGAGCATCGCGGCGAGCGGCGTCGCACATCGCGCCGCCCTCACGCGGCACGGCTTCACGCTCATCGAACTCATCGTCGTCATTGGCGTGATCGCGGTGCTCATCGGCCTGATGCTGCCGGCGCTGTCCGAGGCCAAGCGATCCGCCAAGCGGACTCAGGCGGCCGCGATTTTGCGTCAGGCCCACGCACTGGTGCTGATGTACACGCAGCAGAGCAAGGACGTGTATCCGATATCCAAGGGCGGACTGTCCACAGGCATGTACGAGTGGTACGTGCCGCTCTTTGACGCGGGCCTGTACAAGTCGGTCGAAGAACTCGACCCTCAAGGTCGACGACCGGACATCCCCGTGACCATCGCCCTTTCGCCCACGCTCTTGGGCGAAGTACAGATGTTCCAGAATCCCCCTTCTCGCTTCTGGAAGAACGCTCCGCAGACACCTGTCCGAACCTCCGACGTAGCGACACCTTCGGACAAAGGCACCATGTGGCAATGGTGGCCGATCTGGGACCGCCAACAGGAGTTCTGGTGCTGTCAGGCGTATCGGCCGACTGGGCCGGTGGCCTTCGGTGACGGCCGCGTCATTCTGGCCCGCTGGACGCAGTTTGACCAAGCCACACCGCCAAGCCGCGATCTTCAGATTGGCTTTCCCGTCCTGGCCACCTGGGACGGCTATCGCGGATCCGATCGAGTCCGAAAGGACGGTTCGGAGCCGTTGGTCGGATATTGAAACCTCGTTTACTGAAGGAGTCATTCATGCAAACGCTGCGTCAACATGCTGGCTCGATCGCCGTTGCGTGCCTTGCGCTGAGCGCCCTCGCGGGGCCGCTGTGCATGTTGCCCAAGTCCTATTCATGCTCGTGGAATCCGACGTATAACTGCTCAAACTCCGGCTCTCTGACCCTGTGTGAGACCAACGGCACCGAAGCGCCGAACGGGGCGAGCGGCCGTAGGCTCACCGGCAACGAAACGCCGCAGATGCGACGGTGCTGGACGTACTCGAGCACGAACGCCGCGGATTGGTACACAGCGCCGTGCAGTGTGCCTCCTACTCCAGAGTCAGAATGGGTGAAGATCCCGCGCAGTGGCGCAAACTGCTACCCGAGCACCGTTACGAATTGTTGCTGGGTACGGGCGTCGAGTGCATCGACTCCGGAAGACAAGAACCTGACGATCTGGCCCGAGGGTGAACCCTGCAACGGTCTACCGCCGGCGCCGCCAGCCTGAACTCGAGATGACTCTTCCCCGGAGGATCTCACAATGCGTGCGCGAATCAGTCTTTGCGTCATCATGGTCGGTGGGATCGCCTTCGCCGACCAGCGAGCCGAGTTCCTCGCCATGATCCAAGCCACCACCCCCAAGGCCGGGGGCATGCGCTGCACATTCAAACACAGCGGCGATCAATCCCACGATCTGATTGATGTTGCCTTCGACCTCGCGTCCGGCGCATCGGTCGTGATCTTTCCGGATTCGCGGGGGATCTATCTGCTTACGCCCAGCGGCGAGTACTGGCGCGGCGAGCCCCGCAAGCCGCTGACGCTTGCGCCGCGCACGGACGAGAATCAGCGCCTCCTGCTTCAGAGGTTCTTTCCGGTGTTCTACAACCGCGCGATCGTTGAGCGGCCCGAGATCGTCATGTCGGTTGAGCGCACGGCGGACACCTGGACCGCGACGCTCGCCACGCCGGGTGGGATCGCGAACGGCCGACCGGACAGCTTTGACGCGAAGCGCTTCCCGGACGCGACGACTGTTGTGACGTTCGATATGAACGGGAGGGTGACAACGATCGAGTCGAGCTTGGGTGCCCGGCACGTCCTCACCCTCGCCGAGAACGCGCCGCCCGGATTCACCATCTCGAGGCAGCGTGACTTGAAGCAACCCATGTTCGATGTCACGATTGAGTCGTTCGATCCGCGCGGCCTGCCGCTCGACAACTTCAGTGTCGAGACCGTCAAGGCCCGCGCGCGTGCCAACGAACTCACGGTGTCGCCGGCGCTTGCCAAGGCGCTGCAATCGCCGGACGCGGGCGCCGCCCAGGGCCCCGACCTCGCCCGTTATCGCTGGCCGATCGTCACCGGCGGGGCGATCCTCATCGGCGTGGGCCTCTTCGCTTGGTGGAGGAATCGGCGATGAGCGACGCACCGACGCCGAACACCGCTGACCTTTCGCCCTCGGCCAACGCGACCGACGCGACGGGCGGCGCAACACCGGCCTCACCGGCACCGACAGCGCCGGCCGCCCCACGAACCCTGAGCCGTTCGCGGCGTGTCGTCTTCGGGCTCGTGCGCTGGCTCGCGCGGGGGCTGGTCGTCTCCACGGCGTTGGTGTTGCTGTTCTCGGGGCTGATGAAGCTGTTCGAGCCCGGCGAGTTTGCCGCGGCGCTCGCGTCGCACAACCTGTTCCCCCGCGCGTGGGTCGCAACGCCCGGCGCGTCGGACCTGCCCTCGCCCGCGTGGGCGACGTGGACCATCGCGTCGGCCGAGCTTGGCGCTGGTCTGGGCGCGCTGCTGTTTGCGCTGGGCGGGCGTTGGCGCTCGGCGACGCTGCCGATGCTGGTGATGCTCGCGGCGCTGGCGGGATACGCGATCGCGCTGGCCGTTCGTCCGCCGGGCGCGGGGCCCGTCTTGTGCGGGTGTCCGCTGGCCCCCGCGGTGGTCGAGGACTGGACGCCGCTGGCACTGCGCAACGTGCTGTGGACGCTGGCCTTGGCCGGGGCGTGGGCGGGCGTGCGT